>JAFGMS010000097.1 GCA_016927375.1 Anaerolineae bacterium | reverse complement strand
TCACGACATGTACATGGTATGAAGATAGCAAGGCTCAGCCGGCTTTGCATCGATTCTCCCATCAGCTCAATAGCACATCCGAAAGGCACACGTTATGCAAGATAGTCTCGTTATGTTCTATATCATGGCCGGGCTTGTGGCACTGCTCATTGGGTTAGGGAAAGGCGGCGTTGGCGGCATGCTCGGTGTGTTGACCGTCCCGCTCCTCAGCCTGGCAATGCCCACACAGCAGGTGGTCGGGCTGGTGCTGCCCATACTGATCGTTGGGGATGTCTTTGCCATCAGCGCCCATTGGCGCCACTGGGATACCAGGCTGTTTCTTCAATTGATGCCGGGCGGCATCCTGGGCATTCTGGCCGGCACACTGGTCCTCGCCTACATCCCGCCGTTGGCTCTACGTCGTGGACTGGGCATACTGGTGCTGCTGTTCATCATCTACCGGCTGTTTATCGAAAAGCGCATCGCTGCTCAGATGGCCTACCAGCCGCGCGGCTGGCACGGCTGGCTGGCAGGTTCCTTCTCGGGGTTAACCTCGACTATCGCGCACGCCGGCGGCCCGCCAATCAGCGTCTATTTGCTACTGCAAAAGATCGAGCCGCGTGTCTTTGTCGCGACCTCCGCGCTGTACTTCGCCATTCTGAATCTCATCAAAGTACCTTCCTATCTTGCAGCAGGATTGTTCAGCAGTGAATGGCTGCTGCGCTCGGTATGGATCACTCCTTTGCTGCCCCTGGGCGTTGTCTTAGGCAGGCTGTTGAGCATCCACATCAAACGCGAGGTCTTTGAATACATCGTCCTGAGCCTGCTGGCCATGACGGTAGTGCTGCTGTTCGCACTGTGACAACTGAACATAGTCGAGAAGGAGTATTCTCATCAATAACCCAAGGATTTACGGAAAAGCCCCCTTCAATATTGCCGTCATCCATGGTGGCCCGGGAGCCGGTGGAGAGATGGCACCAGTGGCACGTGAGCTGGCGCATACCAACGGCGTGCTGGAGCCGCTGCAAACAGCCGCCACACTTGATGGCCAAGTAAAGGAGCTAAAGACACTCCTGGAAGAGCACGCCGGTTTACCGGTCACATTGATTGGCTTTTCGTGGGGCGCCTGGCTCAGCTTCATCGTTACCGCGCGCTGCCCGGACCTTGTCAGGAAACTGATCCTGGTCGGCAGCGGGCCTTTCGAGGAGAAGTACGTTGCAAAGTTACAGGCTGCCAGGATGAGCCGTTTAAGCGAGGCGGAGAGAATAGAGATCGGATCGATCATCGATGCACTCAACGATTCCGCAGCCGGAGACACCTCCGAGCAACTTGCGCGGCTGGGAGCGCTGGCATCGAAAGCCGACACCTACGATCCGTTCCCGGATGTGCAAGAGAAATCCGATAGACTGAAGACCCGGAATGATATCTTCCAGGGCGTGTGGAACGATGCCGCAGAGATGCGGCGGAGTGGGGAGCTGTTGACCCTCAGCAAGCAGATTGCCTGCCCGGTGGTTGCCATCCACGGCGACTACGATCCCCACCCGGCGGAGGGGGTCGAGAAGCCTCTGGCGGCTGCTCTAGAGGACTTTCGATTCATCTTGCTCACCAACTGCGGGCACAAACCGTGGATCGAGCAGCAGGCGCGGGATGCGTTTTACCTTATCTTGGCAAGAGAAGTCCAATGACTATATGAATGGTCAGCAGACGAGGCTGGAAGCAGGCACCGTAAATGGCAAAAATCATCACCGTCAAGCACTCTCCCTATCTCATTTCCTATAAGCGTCTGCTCGATTTCCTGCAAGGATTTGCTCCGGATCCTATGAGGATTGAGGCGGTTCCCTATGAGGATTTGCTCCGGATCCTATAACGTTTTACTTCAAATCCTCATAGGATTTGACCCGTTTCCTATAAAGATCCCGATCGTTTCCAGTGAGGATTTAACCCAATTGCAGGTAGGATTTTGCGCCAACTCCGGATATGTATCCATAACCGGCACATTTCCACATATCCGTAAGCTCAACACCCACCAACGATGCACAGCATTTGACCGCTTCATCTCCAAAAGTGGACGGTTCTGATATGTCAGGCGAAAATAGGGAAAACTAACGAGAGGGGAAAATCACCGTATGTCTGATCAGTCGTTGGAATTTGGGAAAGAGGTCAAAAGCAAAGCTGAAGCCCTGGCTGCCGAAGGCAGGGATGCTAACCAGGTCGCCAAGATCATCATCGATGCCGACCCGGAGAGTTGTAACTACGGCATAGGCATCGTTCTGGATAACGAAGGCCAGGCAATGGCGACCTCTGAGACGCTGCTGAGGTACCTGCAGGAGGAGATCGAAGGGAGTGGAAGAGGTCAATATCGCAATTCCGCCTCTTTGATGGCCGATCTCAAGGCAGCGGTTTTGCAATGGCAGCGGATACCACAAACGATCTGGGATTCCTTTGTGCTGGCATTGCCCTCCGATGCCGGTACCGGGGCTGTGAGCACCGCGGCCACGATAGCTCTTGCGATGCACAGCGGTCTCGACTGCATCGGCGTGGAGGAGCTTAGCTGGCCGGGCTACAAAGCCATCGCCAAAAGCTGCCGGGTTGACTATAAGGAGTTCCCCAGCGAACAGGCAATAAACAGGGAGGAGGTTTTGCCGATCTACCAGGCAAGTCCACAGAACACGACCGGCCAGGTGGCAGACAAGGCAGTCATCGCCGAACGTGCAGCCATGGCAGCCAATGGGCACCGCACGATCATATTGGATCGTGCCTATTCCGGCTTTGAGTATGCCTCTCTACTGGGAACCAAGGGCTACGATGCCATCATGGGCATGAGCTATGAACGGTATATCGCGCCTTTTGTCAACGAAAACGTACCCATGATAATCGCCATCAGCCCGACAAAATGCTTCCGGAGCTTTGCCCTCCGGCCAGCCGGTATGCTGCTGGCCTTTATCCCCGATTCCACCACGCGAAAACAGGTGACCAGCCTTATGAACTCGGTCATACGGGCCCGTGGCTCTGCCTTCGAGCACCCAGCCACACGTGCACTCGTCAGGGCGATGATCGCGGATCGCGAGCAGCTCGAACGGGAACATGCGTTAGCATTAAGCAGACTGGCTGAGACTGAACAGATATGGTTGACGCTCTCCCGCGGCACAGCTGTTGAGCCGCTCTTTGCTGAAGGCTACGCAGGGTTGTTCCGCAATCCCAAGATTCGGGAAGGCGCAGACGTCAACCTTTACAACGAGCATATTTACCCGGTGATTTCATCCGGAAGATGCCGGATCAATATAACAGGCATTCCCAGCGATGAGAACTTGCAGCGCAAACACGCCGAAGCATTTGCGCGCAGCTGTTACCTGTAGGAAAAGCAGCCGGCTATCAGCATAAACTCATGAAGAGAGCGCAGAGAAAGTCGACTTTCTCTGCGCTCTCCGATCTACAACTCCTGAATAGGACATAGCGCAGTTACGGCACCTTGTAGTGGTTGAAAACCCGGTATTCCCCGCGCACAGCTCCCTGGTTGGCAAAAGGTAAGAGCAAGCAGCCTTCAAACTCGGCCGGCGGTACTCCGGCATTGGCCTGGGCGGCGGCGAAGATTGGCGCACTCGCTCGGATATGCCCTTGCACTCGCAGTGCCGGACCGAGCAAGCCGGGTCGGGCCGGCTCTTCTTGGATGGTGGCTTCCGGCTCGACGAGGTCGAGCAGCAGTTGATGATCCTCAGGATAGATCCCGCGGTGCCAGTAAATGCTGCCGGGCTTATCCTGAACATCCTGAAACAGGCAGTAGACCAGCGGCCCGCGCACGATGGCCGCCAGGTGATCACTGGCCTGAATGCTGACCGGCATGGGCAGATGCAGCTCAACCTTATCACCGGGCTGCCACTGACGTTTGAGCACAGCAAAATCGCCGGCGGCGGCTGCTATCGCGGCATCATTGTTAATCCGGTAGGTGGCTCCAACCGCAAAGGCGGGGATACGCAAATGCAAGGCAAAGAGAGAGGGTTCTTCCGGCACCACATGAATGGTAACTTGACCCAGAGAAGGGTAATCGGTTTCCTGCTTCAGGGCGATCTCACAGCCGTCAGGCATCTCAAAGACGGCCTCGCTCTCCGTGTACAGGAACACCGCCGGACTAGAGTCGCGCAGCCCATACAGATAGGTCGGCATACGACCGGCGATGCGGTGACCGGCAGCGTTACAGCAATTGGGACCTGAAGGCTCCTGAGCCTGACCGTTAAGAGGGGTCATGTAGCTCCAGTTACTGCCATCGGCCAGCTGGGCCGCCAGGAAGTGATTGAATAAATCACGCTCGATCTCGTCGGCATACCGGGCCTCGCCCGTCCAGCGTAGGGCCTGATCGAGCAGCAGGAGCCAGGTGTGCTGAGGGCAGACTTCAACATCATTGCGGGGATGATAGTATTCGCGTTGGAGGTAGCGTTCACCGGAGCTCATCCCGCCGGTCAGGAACAACCACTCACCAGCGATACGGTCGATGCTCTTTAGCACCACCTGGCGGTATTCCTCGTTACCGGTGACGTTATAGAGCGCAGCGATGCCCAGCAGGGTCATATGGTAAGTATGGGCATGTATATTAGGACGCAGCTCGTAAAGATCAATCTCGCCGGCAGCAAACTGCTTCATCTTGGTCCAGCCGCAGGCATGAATTGCGCCGGGATACTGCTCCCACCACTCATCCCACTTTGCCAGCACGCTTTCACCCCACTGCACATACTTCTGATCCCCGGTGAGCAGAGTGAGAGCGACAACCGGTTCGATGATCAGCGTTCCCTCACCGCCATCATGACCATT
The DNA here is from genome assembly GCA_016927375.1 of Anaerolineae bacterium. Classification (GTDB taxonomy): domain Bacteria; phylum Chloroflexota; class Anaerolineae; order Aggregatilineales; family UBA3940; genus JAFGMS01. The sequence continues at coordinate 3,662 of JAFGMS010000097.1, read as the reverse complement.
GCCTGGGAAACGTCCCACCAGAGGGAACTGCCCTGGCTCCGGCCCCCAGGTTTGGATGATATAATCGGCCAGCTTGCAGGCAATATCTAGAGCCGCCTGGTTGCCAAGCAGCTCATAGACTGTCTCCAACCCCAGCAGGATGTAGTACATCTCGTACAGCTCCATCCCACGCACAGGGTTGCGATGATGCCTGGCCGTGATGCCTAGATAGCCGTCTTCCTCTTGGGCCTTTTCCAACCGGCAGATAATCTCGTCGATGCGTGCCCTCAGCGCGTCGTCTTTGGTGATCAGCGCTGTGTAGGCCGCCGCATCCAGCCACTTGCCGATCTGTTCGCCCATCCAGAACCAATCGTCATGATTTTTGTGCTCGTGCAGGCGAATGAACTGCTCAGAGAGCATGACGTCCTTGAGACGCGCATTGCGGTTGGCATCAAAACGCTGCCCCATAAAACCATCGATGGCGCGGATCGCCTGCGGCCGGATAGGGGTGACATGGTTCTTCATGGGATATCCTTTCGTCTTGTGCCCACTTCAGTTGACGGGATGTTCCTCAAGCCACTTGACTGTAGCCCGGATCGTCTCCTCGGGTGAGTGAAACGCCAGGCCAAGCTCATCATGTGTCTTGGAGGTATCGACATAGCGGGGACCCTCGGTCATCTCGTATGCCTGCGCGACGGTAATCTGAGGCGGCTGCCCTTTCTGGCGCGATACAAACGCCATGATGTGAGCATACAGCCTGAACACCCATACCGAAAGCTTGAGGCTGGGGATGCGGATCGGGTGGATGGCATTAACCAGAGCGAAGATTTTTGCCATACAGATCGGATCGCTGCCTACAATGTAGCGCCCGTTGGCCTGATGGTTCTCATAAGCCAATATGTGCGCCAGGGCGACATCACGCACATCAGCGATGTTGAGGTAGATTGGTGGAATAATCGGGTAGCGGTTATTAAGAATAGTGTCGATAAGCATCGTGCTCTCAGACAGCCGGTGGATGTTGGGGCCCAGGATCATCAAAGGATTGATCGATACCAGGTTGATGTTGTGCTGCCGGGCATAGGCCCAAATCTGCTTTTCTGCCTCTGTCTTGGCAATAGAATAAGGAACACGGGCGCGGTCGTTCCAGCTGGAATCATCCAGTGGGCGATTAGGAGGGCTGCTGTTGCCCAGCGTTCTGCCGCTGGAGGTATAGATGATCTTACCAACCCCGGCGGCATGTGCGGCCCGTACCACGCTCATGGCACCTTCCACAGTGGGGCGAATGATCGCCTCGGGGTCGCCCGCCATCTGGAGCACCGCCGCCACGTGAAAGACACCATCGATGCCCTGAACTGCCGCCTCCACCTGGCCGGGGTTGGTGATATCCAGCTCGACGATCTCAACGCCCAGTTCCCGCAGCGGAGCGCTTTTACGTTCGTCGCTCACATTACGCATCCCGGCGCGCACCCGGTAGCCGCGCTCAACCAGCATTTGGGTGAGCGTATAACCGACGTGGCCATTGGCCCCAGTAACCAGAACGTTTTTAGATTTCATGTTTTCTCTCTCCAGCTAACGATATATTCAGTGTTCGTATCCGGAACGGCCAGGCCAGGATCGGCTACTTCCCATTGACCCGCCAAACCAAGCTCGTTGGTCGTCAGCTCGAAGTGACACATGGCAATGCCTATATCAACACGCTGCAAGTCGGCCAGGCGCAATATACCGAACACCAGCGTGCCCTTACCGTAGCCAGATGTACGCTGCAGATAAAAATGCCATCTTCCTTCAGATTTGACCACCCTCCAGGGCTGCTTGTTCGATGCCGACGGCCCACGGCGCAGCATTTCGAGGGGTTGGGTATACGTGCCGGCAGCTTCGGAGGTCAGCGGGCGGTCAAATTCCTCCTGGAAGAACAGCATCTCCCATGGATGGCGGTGGATCGAACCCACCACGCGGCGGAAGAGTAAGCTGTCCGGATTTTGCCCTTCCGGGATGTATCCTACCGATGCGACGGCCGGGACAACTTCCTGCTCACTCGCCCGGATCTTTTTGGCAAAGCTGCTCTGGGTGAAATTACCCCCTAACCAACAAGTCCCCAATTCCAGATCGGTAGCTGCCAGGATGGCCTGCTCCATCAGATAGCCATAGTCCTCCAGGTTATTTTTGCCAGGCTGCACAGCACCCACGATAAAACCGGTAGCCCCTCTGATGAGGCCATAGGTTCCCAGCCCGCGCAGCGCCTTGCGATCATCCTCTGTGGCTGCCACCAGCTCAAACCGAGCGGCGGAACCCAGAGGACCGGTGTGCAGTGTATTCAGGTAATCTTGCAGCTGCCGGCGCTTCTCCGCATCGATGGACCGCTCCTCATAGGCTCGGCACGAGTAACGCTGGGTAACGATCTCGGTGATTGGTCTTCCGGTTAACATGTCTGATTACTCCTCCATCATCCACTTCGACACCCGCCGGACAAGAGGGCGAGGCGCAAAACGCATCGAGAACATCATCAACTGGTTAAACAACCCTGTGACGATCACAGCCCGGCCGCGCTTTATGGCCCGGTAGCCGATACACGCTACATCCACAGCCTCCATCGCGCCCAGGCGCATCAGCCCAAAACTATGCATCCCGGACCGCTCCTGGAACCCGGTGTAAGTCACCCCAGGGCAAAGAGCCGTCACCTTGACACCGCTGCCGCGCAGCTCTTCGGCCAGGGCTTCTGAGAACGACAGCACATAGGCTTTTGTTGCGCCATAGGCAGCCATCAAGGGCACGGGAGCAAAAGAGCCGATCGAGCCGATGTTGAGGATATGCCCGGAGCTGCGTGCCAACATGCCAGGCAGGAACAACCGGGTCAGTGTGGTCAGAGTGCTGACATTCAGTTGGATCATCTGCAGCATCTCATCCGGATCGGCATCTACAAAGGCGCCATGCATGCCAAATCCGGCGTTATTGACCAGCACATCCACCTGAATACCCTGCGCCTCAACGGCATCGAAGATCTCGGCCGGGGCCTTTGGGGCACTCAAGTCTTTGGGAAGGACAGTGACGGTTATGCTGTAAGCCTCGGTCAGTTCCTTGGCTAGCTCCTTAAGCTTACCGGCGCTGCGGGCAACCAGGATCAGGTTGCAGCCGTCGGCGGCAAACAGCTTGCTCAGCTCGTAACCGATGCCACCGGATGCACCGGTGATCAGGGCTGCCTTACCATTTGTCATACTTGGATTCAACTCCGAAGTGCAACGACAAGACGGTCAAAAGGGACAAGCGGGGGTAGGATAAGGCTCCCAGACCGTTCAAAGTCGGAGGAGCACTTATGAACTACACACAGCTTACCCAAGGACAACGATACCAGATATATGTGTTGTTGAAAACAGGACATATGCAAACGGAGATAGCAGCAGCTATAGGGAAGGACAAGTCGAGAGTTGCAACGCAACCGAGGAAAGCGTGGCTATCGACCAAAACAGGCGGATCGAGGGTATGTCTAACCGGCCCAATGAGATCAAAGGGAACAAACCGGTAACCATAAGACATTATCACGACTGAATTCTCCAAGCGGGAAAAAGAGCCATATCCTGAGTGTTACTGCGCCTTAGGTAGCACCCGGAAATAACGTAGAGAAGCCGGTCAAGCCTGGTTTGGCGCTCACAACCTCACCCCTGAGAAGCGTAGCAGCGCGATAGGCG
>JAFGMS010000096.1 GCA_016927375.1 Anaerolineae bacterium | reverse complement strand
GCAAGCTACTTTGTGTGAGAGCTTCCCCTCTTGAAACCCTCAAACTCTTTGTCTGTTCGGTTTTTAAGGTGCGAAATTTAGGCTAAGAGCTGAGCAGTTACGAAAACTCTATGTTGCAGCAGCTTTTCCGGCGGACACTCTTTTAAGCTTCAAGGAATCCTGACAATCTTTGCGAGCCACACACCGCTATAACACATTAGATCTTAACCAGATCGGCGGCGAAATCGGCTCCTTTGTGAAGGGCCTCGACATTAAGCCCCAGCAATTCGCGCCGGTGGGAGGGAATGTGCTCATCGAGCATACGCTCGATAGCCTCCAATGGCATGATCGGCCGGGCAATGAGCAATGCTCCCATCATCACAACGTTGGCCAGCCGGGTATTGCCCAGCTCATCTGCCATCTCGGTGGCCGGAACAGCCAATTCGGTGATATCGGTGCGTTGGCTGGAGGCTGCAATCAGCGAGGCGTCACGGGCCAGCAATCCTTCAGCAGCAACTAATGACTCATACTTCTCAAATGAGGGAATGTTGAACACTATTGCCACTTTTGGCTGTCTGACAATAGGTGAGCCAATCGGCACATCGCTGATCACGACAAAGCAGTGTGCCGTTCCACCCCGCATCTCAGGGCCATAGGAAGGAATCCATGTGACCTCAAAACCCTCGCTCATGGCAGCGTAGGCCAACAGCTGCCCCGCAAACATAACTCCCTGACCCCCAAAGCCGGAAAACAAGAATTCTTGCTGCATGTCTCTATTCCTGGCTGATGGCTTATGGCATATAGTCATTGGATTTTGTGCCTTAAACCACCAGATAAAGATTGTCTTCAAGCACCGATCAATCCAGTGCATTAACTGCATCTATGACCTTGTATTCCCCTAACGAGTAATAGGGGATCATGTTGGTCTCTATCCAGCTCAACGCCTGCTGGGGGGACATGCCCCAGTTTGTCGGGCAGCTCGAAAGCAGCTCGACCATGCCAAAGCCAAGCCCATTGACCTGTGCCTTGAGGGCTGTCACAATAGCTTTCTTGGCCTTCCGGATATTTTTTACATCATGAAGAGAACGACGCACAATATAGGCTGCCCCATCGAGCTGGGCCAGCATCTCGCACACTCTGAGCGGGAACCCCGTGCTCTCAACATCCCGTCCGCAAGGGGAAGATGTTGTCTTTTGCCCAGGGAGTGTTGTTGGTGCCATCTGCCCACCAGTCATACCATAGATCGCGTTATTGATGAAGATCGTGGTGATATTCTCGCCTCGGGCAGCGGCGTGGATGATCTCAGCGATGCCGATTGACGCCAGATCGCCGTCGCCTTGATAGGTAATGACGATATTCTCCGGCTGCACACGCTTAATACCCGTTGCCATGGCGGGGGCACGACCATGGGCCGCCACGCAGGAATCGACTTCAAAGTAACGATAGGCAAAAACCGAGCATCCCACCGGGGCGACAAGAATAGACCGCTCACGCAAATCAAGCTCATCAATGGCCTCGGCCAACAAACGATGGGCAACACCATGGGTACAGCCGGGGCAGTAGTGAGTCTGAACATCAACCAGAGATTCGGGACGCTGATAGACCAACTCCATACCTGCGGGGGGAGTGAAATCTGTTATTATCACCGCTACATTCCTTCCTCTGTCAGCAACTCCGCTCAATCGATTCGTGGATGGCCAGTCTCTTACACTCGTGAGTGATTGCATCCAGGATTTCGTCAGGCATGGGGACAATACCACCCATGCGGCCATAAAAGCTCACCGGAATTTGCCCGCCAACAGCCAGCCGGACATCCTCCAGCATCTGACCGGCGTTCATCTCTATTACCAGACAGCCATCCATTCGGTCGGCTAAACTTGAAATTCGATCTTCCGGAAAAGGCCACAAAGTCTGGGGACGTAACAGCCCCACCCTGATACCTCGTTCCCTGGCAGCCTGAACGGCGGAATAGGCAATGCGGCCGGCTGTCCCATAGCCAATCACCAACAGTCTTGCGTCTTCTGTAGCAAACTCCAGCCAACGTTGCTCGGCTGACTTGATCTCTTTAAGTTTCGCCTGAACTTTGAGGTTGTAGGCCTCTTCTCGCTCACCTTCCAGATAGACGGACAAGACGACATTGGGGGGCCTACCCTTTGCTCCTGTCAATGCCCAATCCGGACGCTCCCTGGCAACCTCACCCATAGCCGGCAGCTCGGCAGGTTCCATCATCTGTCCCACCTGGCCATCCAAGGCCACAATGACAATATGGCGATATTTGTCGGCCAGCTCGAATGCCAACACCGTGAAATCAATGGCTTCCTGCACTGACGCGGGAGCCAGCACAATAGGACGGAAATCGCCATGTCCGGCAGACCGTGTCACCTGGAAGTAATCGCCTTGTGAAGGCAAGATATTGCCCAGTCCGGGGCCACCTCGCATCACATCCACCACCACACAAGGCAGCTCCGATCCGGCAATGTAGGACAATCCTTCTTGCATCAGGCTAAAACCAGGACTGGACGACGAGGTCATCACACGGGCGCCGGCACAGGCTGCCCCATAGACCATGTTGACCACTGCCACTTCGCTCTCGGCCTGGACAAAGACACGACCCAGCTCGACCATGCGTCCGGATAAGTGCTCCAGAAGCTCGGTCTGAGGTGTGATCGGATAGCCGAAATAGGCTTCCAGGCCGACCCGCACAGCAGCCTCTGCGATAGCCTCATTCCCTTTGATCATTTCTTTGGCCATGAGTGTATCGTCCTTGTTATTTATCAGGTCGCAGCCGGGACCTGTTTTCCGGTTCGTGTTTCACGGTAGACAGTAATGCACACGTCAGGACAGATGACTGCGCAGATAGCGCATCCTGTGCACCTGCCCTCCGGATCAACTAAAGCAGCAGGGTGATAGCCACGCTCATTCAACACATCATTGGCCATACTGATTACTTGCTGGGGACAAACCGTTGAGCAGAGAGCACATCCTTTGCAGCGATCTTGCTCGATGACAATAGTCCCTTTTGCCACTATGTTCCCTCATTTACGTCCCATCTGAACTGAACGAGATACAGCGATACATACTTCTATCTTAGTTGTAATGTACTCCTTGCCTTCAAATCCAGTGCCTAAAATCATGGCTAAAGACGCGGGTTGTCACTCGCCCAATACTTTATGGGGGGCTAATAGCGACAAATGGCAGGATGGTGATTGGGGGCAGGGTCAACATCAGAAATGGCATGATGTGCTGACAGTTTTGAGAGCTGGGCGATTAAACATCGAATCGCTTTGGCGATGAGTTTTAGTTGATAGTTCACAGTCAGAAGCCAACAGCTGAAAACTGACCGCTGAGTAGTTACATTGGCTCAATGACTAACAGAGAGAAAGAGGGGTGATTTCCGGTTCGCCCCTTCCGGTTTCAGGATTTGACATAGTTACCAATGGCATCAGCCATGAATTTCACGGTGCCCATCAGATATAGTATGGGGGCGCGTTTGATGACATCTTGCCGATGGGTATAATGGTGGCGAAATTCCCTTAAGGCTCATTACTCAAACGATTGGCCGTTCAATCGTCCATCACTGCCCTTCAGAGAGGAAATCATGACCCTCAGCCTAGAACAAGTCACCCATATTGCCGAGCTGGCCAGGCTCGCCCTGACAGATGAAGAAAAGGAACGTTTCCGGGATCAGTTGTCTGCCATTCTCGATTACGCTGCGCGCTTGCAGGAGATCGATACGTCGGCCATCCCGCCGATGGCCAACGTGCTGCCGGTCGATACGGTTATGCGGGATGATGTCGCCCGCCTAGGGCTGCCGCCGGAGCAGATACTGGCCAATTCTCCCGACCAGGAAGACAACATGTTCCGCGTCCCGGTAATTCTGGAGTGATGCGCCATGACCGAACTTACTGAACTTACCATCCACGAAGCGTATGCCCTGCTCAAGAAGGGCGAACTATCTTCCGTCGATTTGACCCAGGCGTATCTTGACCGCATCGATGTGTTGGACGGCCGGCTCCATGCCTATCTGGCTGTTACCTCCGATGAGACTCTGGAGCAAGCCCGCCGCGCGGACGAGCGTCGAGCAAAGGGCGAGGATGACCCTCTGTTGGGCATCCCGGTGGCCTATAAAGATGTGCTGTGCACCCAGGGCGTCGAGACCACCTGCGGCTCGAAGATCCTGGCCGGCTACAAGCCGCCGTACACGGCCACGGCCATCGATAAAATGGAAGCACGCGGCGCGGTGATGCTCGGCAAGACCAACATGGACGAGTTTGCCATGGGCTCGTCGACCGAGAACTCCGGCTACGGCGTGACCCGTAACCCATGGGATACCGAGCGCGTGCCGGGCGGATCGAGTGGAGGCAGCGCCGCGGCTGTTGCCGCCCAGATGGCCACGGCGGCGCTGGGCTCCGATACCGGCGGCAGCATCCGCCAGCCGGCCTCCTTGTGCGGTGTGGTGGGCCTCAAACCCAGCTATGGGCGTGTCTCGCGCTATGGGCTGGTTGCCTATGCCTCCTCGCTGGACCAGATTGGGCCGTTTTCCCGCAGCGTCGCCGATGCGGCCGTGCTGCTTGGCGCCATCGCCGGGCATGATCCTCAGGACTCTACCTCGGTCGATATGCCTGTCCCCGATTACATCGCCGCGCTGACCTCAGACCTCAAGGGAGTGAAGGTCGGTGTACCCAAGGAATACTTCATCGAAGGCATCGACCCGGCCGTCGAGCGCATCGTCCGGGCGGCCATCGATCAGCTCAAGGAACTTGGTGCCACGGTTCAGGAGGTCAGCCTGCCGCATACTGATATGGCCCTGCCGGTCTACTACCTGATTGCACCGGCCGAGGCTTCCGCCAACCTGGCCCGCTTCGATGGCATCCGCTACGGTCCGCGCGAGCAGGGCGATACATTATGGGATACCTACTGCCAGACCCGCGAGGCCGGCTTCGGCCCCGAGGTTAAGCGGCGCATCATGTTAGGGACTTACGCGCTTTCGGCCGGCTACTATGATGCCTACTATCTGAAGGCGCAGAAGGTGCGCACGCTGATCAAGCAGGATTTCGATGCAGCCTTTGAGGACGTAGATGTCATCGCCTGCCCGGCTTCACCGACGACTGCCTTCCGCATCGGCGAGAAGGTCGACGACCCGCTGCAGATGTATCTTTCTGACGTCTTCACGCTGGCGCTCAACCTGGCCGGCAACTGCGGCATCTCGGTGCCCTGCGGCTTCGATGACGATAATCTGCCTGTTGGCTTGCAGCTGGTTGGCCCGGCATTTGGGGAGGAACGTATTTTGCGGGCCGCCCACGCCTACGAGCAGGCCACGGAGTGGCACAAGCGCGTGCCTGTGCTGAGCGGGTGATTGTATTGCCGCGGCACATTCCTGCCGGAGTATCAACCGTCGGTGAGGCACTGGCGCAGGCTCGCCGGATGCAGAATGTTACCCCCATCACCGGGCAGGCCATCCTGGCGCACGTGTTGGGGCAGGGGCGGGCCCGGCTGCTGGCGCGCCCTGAGGCACCGCTGCCTCGTGGCCAATCGACCGAATTTGCCGCGTTGCTTGAGCGTGCTGCTCAGGGCGAGCCGTTGGCCTACCTGACCGGCGAGCGCGAGTTCTGCGGGCTGGTATTCACCGTCACGCCCGATGTGCTGATCCCGCGCCCGGAGACGGAGATGCTGGTCGATGTAGCCGTGCAGTGGGCTGAGCAGCGTCACAAGGCTGCTCCTCATATTGCCGATGTGGGCACCGGCAGCGGCGCGATTGCCGTCACAGTGGCTGCCAGGCTGCCGCAGGTCTGCATCACGGCGGTCGATGTCTCTCCCGCGGCGCTCGACGTTGCCCGCCATAATGCATCGAGGCACGGAGTGGGGAAGCGCACCGTGTTTATGCAGGGCAGCCTGTTGGAAGACACTCCCGGCCCCTTCGATGCCATCCTGGCCAATCTACCCTACATCCCAACTGAGACATTGCAGACACTCGACGTGAGCCGCTGGGAACCGTCACTGGCACTCGATGGCGGTCCGGACGGCCTCGACCTGATCCGCGTTCTCGTCCGGCAGGCCGTGACGCGGCTGCTGCCCGGCGGGCTGCTGGCGCTCGAAATCCAGTACGATCAGGGTCCGCCGGTTTCCTCCCTGTGCCGCGATGCCTTCCCGGATGCCATCACGGCAATCAAGCGCGACCTGGCCGGGCTCGACCGGGTTGTGTGTGTGGAAGTGCCAGCGGATAGGGCGTAGGTTGGCTGCTCGTTTACGGATGGGTAGCCATCCGTCGATATTCATTTCTGGAGTTTCGCCAAAAAGGGTAAGCATTGGTATCCTGGGGAAAATCAGCAAGACAAACCCGGAGACAACCAATGCTTCCCACTAT
>JAFGMS010000095.1 GCA_016927375.1 Anaerolineae bacterium | reverse complement strand
GCAAGCTACTTTGTGTGAGAGCTTCCCCTCTTGAAACCCTCAAACTCTTTGTCTGTTCGGTTTTTAAGGTGCGAAATTTAGGCTTATAGGGTCAAGAAACCATTACCCTGCGCTGTTCAATCAACCAATCGGCAACAATCTCATTCCCACTCGATGGTTGCCGGCGGCTTGCTGGTAATATCGTATACCACCCGGCTGACGTTGGCTACTTCGTTGACGATACGCGCGCTGACACGCGCCAACAGATCGGCAGGCAGGCGGGCCCAGTCGGCGGTCATGAAGTCGTCGGTCACGACGGCCCGCAGCGCGACCGTCTCACCGTAGGTGCGGCCATCGCCCATCACCCCGACGCTGCGCACCGGCAGCAGGACGGCAAAGGCCTGTGATGTCTCCCCGCGCAGCATTCCGGCCGTCCGCAGCTCTTCGAGCAGAATCGCATCGGCGGCGCGCAGCCGTTCCAGCCGCTCCCAGGTCACTTCACCCAGGCAGCGCACCGCCAGCCCCGGCCCAGGAAAAGGCTGCCGCCAGACGAGCTCCTCCGGCAGCCCCAGTGCCTCGCCCACCCTGCGTACCTCATCCTTGAACAGGTAGCGTAGCGGCTCGACCAGGTCGAACTGCATATCGATAGGCAGCCCGCCGACGTTGTGATGCGACTTGATGCGTTGGGCGTTGGGCCGGTCAGGAGCTGCCGACTCGATCACATCGGGGTAGATGGTGCCCTGGCCCAGGTAGGCAATCTCACCCAGCTTGCGGGCTTCGCGCTCGAAGGTGCGAATAAACTGCTCACCGACGCATTTGCGCTTGTCCTCCGGGTCGGTAATACCTTCGAGCGCCTCCAGGAATTCCTCGGTGGCGTTGACAGGCACCAGGTTGAGCCCCATCGACCTTTTGAATGTGTCGATGACCTGCTTGGCTTCGCCCTGGCGTAGCAGTCCGTGATCGATGAAGACGCTGACCAGCTGATCGCCAATCGCCCGGTGGAGCAGCGCCGCCACCACAGACGAATCGACCCCGCCTGAAAGCCCCAGCAGCACACGCTCCGAACCAACCTGCTCGCGCACCTGGGCGACGATCTCATCGATGACCTTGCCGGGGGTCCAATCCGGCTTGCAACCGCAGATGCGTACAGCAAAGTTAGCCAGGATGTCGGTGCCGCGCGGGGTGTGCGAAACTTCGGGGTGGAACTGGATACCGTAGATTTTTCGTTCCGGGTTGCCGATGGCAGCTACCGGCGAGTTGTCGCTGTGGGCCAACGGCACAAAGTCGGGTGGTGGGGCCTCGATGCGATCCCCGTGGCTCATCCACACATCGAGCGTGGAGGGCAGACCGGCCCAAAAGGGCATATTGCCATCGATGATCAGGCTGGCCGGTCCATACTCGCGTGCCTGGGAGGCAGCGACTTTCCCGCCCAGCGTGTGCGCCAGCAACTGCATCCCATAACAGATACCCAACACCGGCAGTCCGCTATCAAGCACATGGCGGCGCAGCGTGGGAGCGCCCGGCTCATAAACGCTGAATGGGCTGCCGGAAAGGATGAAACCTTTTGGTTCCAGAGCCAGCAACTGTTCTTTCGGTGTGTCCCAGGGGAAGATCTCGCTGTAGACGCCTGCCTCGCGCACCCGCCGGGCGATCAGCTGTGCTGTCTGCGAGCCGTAGTCAAGGACGATGATGGTGTCATGGGTCATAGTGTACCCGGTTCCTATCTAAGTGGGATGTGGTCATCAATCATTGGTTAGTTGCAAGCCGGTGAATCGCCATCGATGCAAGTAAAGCTCAACGCCAAAAAGTAGGGTTGGTGGACATGTTGGGTGGCGGTCGGCCGGTGGAACAGGAGAAGAATAGTCGAGAAATCGACTTGCTCGCGCTGCCACCCAACCTACGGAATTTCGCCTTAGCATACCTCGCTTGCATACTTGGATGACATTTCCCTATTTTTCCGCGTTGAGCCGTAAAATGATGAGTGATGGATTTCGGTCTCGGCTGCCGGTTACGGATTTTAATCCGGCTGACCCAACGAACAGACAGCCAGGCCAAGAGCGATATATAACAAATGCGCAAACAGGCTAACCAGCGAAAATAATCGCATCGTCGGTCATCTCTTCGATGATCGCCAGCGCCTCGACCCGGGTCTCCAGATCGGCCAGGAAAGCCCGGCCACCCTCGAAGGTCTTCTCGACCACACAGCCTACCCCAACCAGCGCCGCCCCGGCCTGCCGTACGATGCGCGCCAGCGCATGGATGGTCTTGCCGGTCGCCAGGAAGTCATCGACGATCAAGATACAATCATCACTAGAGAGGAACTCCGGTGAGACCATCAGGAACACCTCGCTCCCTTTGGTATGCGAGGGAGCACTTTCGACGTAAACCGGGTCTTTCATGGTGATCGGACGATGCTTGCGAGCGTAGACGACCGGGACACCCAGCGCCAGGCCGGTCATCAGCGCCGGACCGATCCCCGAAATCTCGGCGGTCAGGATGCGGGTGATCGGCTGGCCGGAAAATCGCCCGGCTATCTCGCGGCCGATGTCCGCCATCAGCATGGGGTCGATCTGGTGGTTGAGCAGGCTGTCAATTTTAAGAATGCCATTACCCAGGTTTTGACCTTCAGCCAGAATACGTTTCTTGAGTTCTTCCAAGGTGTGAGTCTCCGTGTGTAAAGGAGTAAGAGGAAAACGGGTAATCAGTCTTCATCTAATCCGCAGGCTTCGACTATTGTATCCGATGCCTGGTGTGGTGTCACGGGTGCTCCGGCTCGCCTCACCTGCTGTTCGATTTCGTCAAAGCGGAGATGGTTGATGACTCTGTGATGTGCGAGGGAGTTATTTGAAAACTGATTACCTTGACAATGTCAGGTTTTCCTGAGCAACCAGAATGGGCAGGAGAGGCTCCTTGTGCTTCAGGACGAAGGATCGACGAAGGATCGACGGATCTGGAACGAAGAGCGCCTCTTTGGGCATAGCAACATCGAGAGGTCACTCAAGTTGACATTGTCAAATTACTCACTCAATACGGCATTGAACGTATGTGCGAGCTCGGCGTAACAGGTGGATTCCCGCTTTCGCAGGAATGACAGGATTTGCTGTGCCAAGGAAGCTCGCTTCGAGTAAAACGATTGTACAAACACACAATATGGAGACCAGCAGCTCCCGCTTTGGAGATTTGCCGCAGGAATTGCTGATGCAATCTTCTGTTTTCTTTCTCTGCGTTCTCTGCCACGACCTTCGGTCGTCTCTCTGCGGTGCAACAGCTTTTTGGGGGTGCGTTTTTGACACACCAGCTCAAACCGGGAATTGCTGTATGGAGACTATGTCTCAATTTCTAAGTTCCTGCCTCCCTCATTCCCCAATCCACATCCCCCATCCTCTCCAGCGTGTTAGAATAGGGGCCAACGCAGCATTCGTTCACATCAGGTCATTTATGAGAATCTCACACATCTCGCTAACCAACTTCCGCAACTATGCCCGGCTTGAGCTGGCCATCTTGCCTGGGATGATCGTCCTGCACGGGGACAATGCCCAGGGGAAGACCAGCCTGCTGGAGGCCATCTACTACCTGGCCACCTCGCGCTCGCCGCATATCACCGCCGACCGCCAATTGATCAGCTGGCTGGCAGATGATGAGCCGATCCCCTATGCACGCCTGGTCGCCGAAGTCACGGCAGCCAGCGGCCTCAAGCGTATCGAGATGACGCTGCTGGCCGGGAACCGAGGCAGCGCCGCGCGATTCAAGAAAGAGGTTCGCATCAACGGGCTGCCCAGGCGGGTGATGGACTTGCTGGGGCAGATCCTGGTGGTGATGTTCCTGCCCCAGGACCTGGCACTGGTTGAGGGAGCGCCTGTCTTGCGCCGACGTTACATGAACGTCACCCTCTGCCAGACCGATCAGCAGTACTGCCAGGCGCTTCGCAAATACGAGCATACCCTCTCGCAGCGCAACGCCCTGCTGCGAAATCTTCAGGAACAAGGACGCCGCGGGGATCATTCACAGCTGCAATTCTGGGACGAGACGCTGGCCGCCACCGGGGCGATGCTGATCGCCGGGCGCCATCGCTTGCTGCGTGATTTGGAGCGTCGGGCCCAGCGCATTCACCGCGATCTTAGCGGCGCGGGCGAACATCTGCGGCTGCGTTACCAACCGGGCTTCGATGTCTCTGTCGAACCTGGCGGCCAGATGGCCTTCAACGCGGGTGATCTGGGTGCATCGGCACTGCCGGAGCTGCCCCCTGACGAGATCACCGGGCGCTTCATGGAGGCGCTCAGTGCCTGTCGCAGAGATGACCTGATACGCGGTATCACCACCATCGGGCCACAGCGTGATGAGATGCGCTTCCTGGTCAACGGGCATGACCTGGGTCTCTACGGCTCGCGCGGGCAAAACCGGACAGCAGTGCTGGCGCTGAAACTGGCTGAGCTGAGCTGGATGCAGGAGATAACCGGCGAATGGCCCATCCTGCTGCTGGACGAGGTCGCCGCCGAGCTCGACGAAAAGCGCCGCACCTACCTCCTGGAACGAGTCGGCGAGGCCGAGCAGGTGCTGCTGACCACCACCGAGCCCAGCCTGCTGCCCAGCGAACTCCTCAAGACGGCAGCCAGATGGCACGTCAGGAATGGAACAATCACGGTAGAGGAAACACTGAGTGGCTGATGGCTGATAGCCTATAGCATGCAGCGACTACCGGTGTGTGCGAAGCTAACCCCGGAAAGCCGGGCACAGAGCGTCCTCCTGGGCAGTTCCACTCAGAGCGTAGGAACGAGGCTGACTGTTTTAATCGTCAATCAGCAAACAATACCCTCGCCAGTCATGTCATTCCTGCAAAAGCAGGAATCCAAGGGACAACAAGTAGATTCCCACTTTCGCGGGAATGACAGTGTGAGATGTGCTGATGAGGCAAAACAATAAAATCATCTCCAGAAAACCCGGAGCCGATTTTAATGGGTCCGGACTTCTCGTTAGTTCTCACCTATCACGTTTCACAGGTGATCTGCGCAGCTGACCTCGACTCGACAAACGCCAGAGTAGCGAAGGCGTTGAGCAAACAACAATCACCAATTTGAGGGTAGTTGCTCCAACAGCGCGATCATCCTATACTGAGACCTGAGCCAGAGTGCTCGTTCCTCTTGCACAGGGTGAGGTGGGATAGTTCGCTTTCGTCAGGCCGCCCAAGCCTGATGGGACGAACGATATTTCTGGGTATATCTATTTCATCGTGCACCAAGGAGCAATCATATGTTAGATCATCATTTTGAGAAGGTCACCGTCGTCAAAAAAGCCAATATCTATTTTGACGGCAAAGTGACAAGCCGCGTTGTATTATTCCCCGATGGCTCTCGCAAGACCCTTGGCGTTATGCTCCCCGGCGAGTACAGGTTCAACACGGATGCTACAGAGGTGATGGAAGTGCTGGATGGTGAGATAACCGTCCGGCTGCCCGGCAGCGACCAGTGGCAGACCTTCCATGTCGGAGAGACCTTCACCGTGCCGGCCCAATCGAGCTTCGAGCTGAAGATCGATAACGTGGCTGACTACTGCTGTTCCTACGAATAAAAGTTAAAGGCTCAGCACTAGGGACAGCGGCTGGGTTAGCAGCCGCTGTCCCTTTTTAGGCAACGATACTGTAACTACTCAGCTATCTGGCGCTCTCTACTGTGGCCATAAGTGATGCGCAAAAGGTAAATGGGTAAACAGGTAAAACATAAAACGTGATGAGTTCACGACCTGAGATCACAAGTCGCAGCTTGAAAAGCTAAGAGCCAACAGCTAAGAGCTGAGTAGT
>JAFGMS010000094.1 GCA_016927375.1 Anaerolineae bacterium | reverse complement strand
CCGCAGAGACGCTGAGGTTTCCTTTTTGTTTTTCTCTGTGTCCTCTGCGCCCCTGGTATGAAAACAGATTGGGCGAAGCGTCAGTGTTGCGCACGGTCGGACTGTTAGTCCGACCTACATTAGCCTGGACATTTTCATCTATTGAAGGCGCAGGCGTTAGCCCAGCATCGTAACTGCGACGAAGATAAGCTTCTCGATAGGCCCCCCTCAACATCTACATATGCCCCCTAGCAGCTCGATACGCGATTTGCGTCTCCTCTCCGCCTGGCGGAAGAGGAGATAAGTCCTATACACGTAAATCGAGAAGCAGGAGGATGCAATGATGCCTCCCGCTCTCAGGTTGATTTTGGAGCAATTACCCTGGCACTCCAACGGCCTTGACACCCCCCTTTCTACCCTGTACACTGTCCACAGCTCGACCGCTCGGTCGGGGGGGGGCGAAGATCATGGTTAAGGCTTACGATACCATCCCGTAAGTTGCCTGTCGACCATTCAGCCAACAGGACTATGCAGCTGCATCCATATGAGGTTAGCGAGGCTCTCTATCACCCGTGAGCTGTTAGAGGAGTAGCTCATGAGCCAAGGCTCACCAATGGGAATGAAAACAGTAGTAGCGGCAGCCGGTAATTGTGGTCTATGGATTCCCGCTTTCGCGGGAATGACAGGAGTGATGAAGACGTGCTCAGTTGATGCTTGAGACAGCAACAGGTAGATGCAGGGCTTTTGACTCGTTACTCAGTACCATTTTCAAGGGAGACATCATGACCCTACCCCAACCGGCACACGACGCGCTACAATCTGCCTTTGGCGAGCGCCTGCTCATCGATGAACCACTTACGCGGCACAGCTCGGCGCGCATCGGTGGGCCGGCCGATGCCCTGTTGGTGGCCAAAACAGGTGACGACCTGCGGACGGCAGCCCGGCTAGCCTGGGAGCACAACGTCCCATTGACCATTCTGGGCAGTGGTTCCAACGTCCTGATCAGCGATGCAGGTGTGCGCGGATTGGTCATCCATAACCGGGCCGCTCAGGTTACGTTCGATGATGCGTGCGTCATCGCCGATTCGGGGGTGGGGGTTACCAGCCTGACGCGGCAGTGCGCGCAGAACGACCTGAGCGGGTTCGAGTGGGCAGTGGGTATCCCCGGAACGTTGGGTGGGGCGGTTTACGGCAATGCGGGCGCCCACGGTGGTGATATGAGCGGTATCGTCGTCAGCATCGACATGGTCACCCCAAAGGGTGATATTACCATGAGCAACGCCGAGCTTGCTTTCCAGTACCGCTCATCGGTCCTCAAACGCGAGCCACGACCCTGCCTCATCGAATGCGTGACGATGCGCTTTATCGCTGCCCCCTCAACGGACATCGAAGCTCGCATGGCCGAGTTTAACGATCACCGCAAGCGCACCCAACCACCCGGCGCGACCATAGGCAGCATGTTCAAGAACCCACCCGGCGATTACGCGGGCAGGCTGATCGAGGCAGCAGGGCTAAAGGGCAAGCAGGCAGGCGGCGCACAGATCAGCAAGAAGCATGCCAACTTCTTCCTGAACACCGGCGATGCATCGGCAGAGGATGTGAAGGTGCTTATCGATCAGGCCCGCTGGGACGTATGGAAGCAGTTCGGTGTGGAGTTGGAGCTGGAAGTAGAACTGGTGGGAGAGTGGTAAAAGCACGAGGAGAACCCTAATATGTTAACAATCATCCACAAATTCCTTGAGAAAAGACCTGTCCTCACTCTTATCATCTTTCTGATTGCATGTATGGGCACATGTCTTATACCTTTGGCCGGCGTGTTCCTCTACAATCAGGCAGACAGTGTAAGGGAAGAGGGAGTTATCATGGCATTGACGTCGCTGTTCACACTGATTTGTCTTGGGATTTTCTATGTGGTGATTGTCCGTTCACCCCTCCACCCGGGTCCATCGCCCCACGAAGCATTGGCAGCACAGGGCTTCGTCCGCAAAGCGAGAAGCGAACAACTACCCACTTATCTCCGTACTATTTCTGACCGACAGGTGACAGTCTACTGCCCAGCAAATAACACAGGATTAACGCTGGAGATCGCGTGTTCTCCGGGTAGTTTCATGACGATCTGGGCAGGCGCTGTACCGGCCATTGCTGTACCGATCAACTGGCTTTTGGGCCGAAGACGACTGAACAGTGACGCTATACCCGACAATGTAACATGTATGGCAAAGGATATAGAGTGGGGAAAGTCGCTTCTCGGAAACCCACAGGTACGCAGTATTCTGCTGCGATTGCTTGTAGACTCGAACCCTGCCGCCACTTGCAGCATTACCATGAATCGCAAGAGCATCTCGTTCGCGCTGAACGGTTTCCAGGAAGGGGCGACAATAACTCCAGACAAGGTTCAGAATTGGACTGACGATCTCTGTGTATTAGCAGAGCTTGTCGAAAAGCAGGCTGATTCTCAATGACCCCCAGGGATACTACGTTCAACCCGGCCGCTTTTTCTCCTTAGGATTCAAGCCTCCCAGTTCGCCGGTACGGGCATAGACGATGCGCTCGGCGATGTTGGTGACGCGATCACCGATGCGTTCCAGGTTGTGAGCGGCCCACATCAGATAGATGCCTTCCTCAATAGTCAGCTCGCCCGTTCCCATCCGCGTGACCAGCTCGGTCAGGTGCTGCCGGTACAAGACATCCATCTGATCGTCATACCTGGCGGCATCTTTGGCTTTATCAGGGCTTTCATCCAGGTAGGCTTTCATGACACGGTCAATCATGTCAATCACCAGGGCGCTCATGTCCTTCATCTGATCCATCACCTTCAGCGTATCCTCTTCGCCATGTCGCGTGATTGTGCGGCTGATCCCCTCAGCATAATCGCCCATGCGCTCCAACTCGTTGGTAATTAGCAGGTCGGCAATCAACTTGCGCAGATCGCTGGCCATGGGCTGCTGGAGCGCTACCGTCGTGGTGATATGCCCTTCCAAAGTATGATGCAGACTGTCAATCTCATCATCGCCGCGGATAACTTCCTGCGCCAATTGTAGATCACTGGTGACAAAAGCGCTGAAAGACCGTTCAACAGCCCTGCTGACTAATGACCCCAATCGCAGAATATCATCCCGGATGTTAACTAAATCATGATCTAACGCACTTCGTGTTCCCATAATTCCCCTCATTTCTCTTATCAGCCCACAGCATACCATTAACTTACCTCACAAGCAATCGGGCTTCCAGCCAGTGTATGGCTTATGGCATATGACTTATAGCTGAGGGCGTATTGTTCGTTGCTCATTGCTCGTCACTCGTTGCTCACGCCTCATACCTCTCCAATGGTAGCTATCGTCCGGCTCATCTGCTATAGTGAAACAAGGCAAGCCGGATCCTGCTCATTATAGATTGGAGATGAACAAGAACGATGGATGCATTACAGCAGTTCCGCCAGGCCAAGGATCGTTTTTTCGGGACCGACCCCCATTCGCCGCTAACCCCCGAGCAAAAGGACGGTTTCAGCGGCCTGAGCTACTTCCCCGAGAACCCCGATCTGCGCATTGAGCTCGACCTGGAGATGTTCGACCAGCAAGATACGCTCCAAATGCAAACCAGCGCCGGCGATGTGCAAAAGTACGTGCGCTGGGGACGCTTCCACTTCGAGGTCGATGGGGAGCCCGCCGAACTGACTCTCTACCTAGCCCCTGAGAGCAACAGCTACTTTCTGCCCTTCGCGGATACCACCAGCGGCCGGGAGACTTATGGCGCAGGCCGCTATCTGGAGGTCGAACCGCTGCCGGGCGGCGGCTTCCTGGTCGATTTCAACATGGCCTACAACCCCTACTGCGCCTACAATCCATTCTGGTCCTGTCCTCTCACTCCCCCCGAGAACCGGCTCAAGGTGCGCATCGAGGCAGGCGAGAAGATACCGGCCGGTGAGTGGGCCAACCACGGGCAGTCGTAGCCGCTCAACCAGGTATTGATGTGTGAAGGGACGAGGGATGAGCCATGAGGCATGAGGGATGAGCGTCAGGCAACGCACCATACGCCATAGGCTATAAGCCATATGCCATTCGCCAACTGCCACGCTCCTTGCGCCATTTGACGCGAGGCTGTACGATATACCCCAGCCTTTCGACAAACCACCGACAAGGAGCAACACGCTGTGGAAGGTGTTTACATCTCCTCGCATCCGCTGGTCAAGCATAAGCTGACCCTGCTGCGTGACAAGTCAACAGACTCGACGCAGTTCCGGCAGCTCGTCAACGAGATGGCCGCCTTGCTTTGCTATGAAGCGACCCAAGACCTTAAGATTATCCCCAATACGGTCGAGACGCCAATGGGGACCGCACAAGGCTCAGAACTGGCCGAAAGCATCGGTCTCGTTCCCATCCTGAGGGCCGGGCTTGGGATGGTCGATGGCTTTCTGAGCATGGTGCCGGTGGCCGAGGTCTGGCACATTGGGCTGTACCGCGATGAGCAGACCCTGAAGCCCGTTGAGTACTACAACAAACTGCCGATTGAGCCGCGCGCCCAGGTCTGTCTGATCCTCGACCCCATGCTGGCGACCGGGGGCTCGGCTATCGCAACCATCGATCTGCTCCGAAAATGGGGAGCCAGGCGGATCAAGTTCGTCGGGCTGATTGCCGCCCCGGAAGGCGTTAAGGCCCTCCGTGATGCTCACCCGGACGTTCCTGTTCACATCGGTGCCGTCGATGAACGGCTGAACGATATTGGGTTCATCGTCCCCGGCCTGGGCGACGCTGGTGACCGCCAGTTCGGGACGGCCTGAGGTATACACACCTTGCAACAGGGCCGGAATAGACGATAATTTGACGGAATGAGCACGGCTGATGGCTGATGGCTTATAGCTGACGGCTTATAGTTCATTGCCTGGCGCTCATTGCTCGTTGCTCATTGCTTAGTCCTATCCTTAAAGGAGTGATTACCTATGTCTGCCATAGAATCTCCCAAGCTGCGCCCGATGAGCTTAGGCCAACTGCTCGACCGCTCATTCCGGCTGTACCGGCAGAACTTCCTGACCTTCGTTGGGATCATTGCGGCTATGGTCATTCCGGTTTACGGCATTTATCTCGTTTTTTCACTGCTCAACATTCCCCGTATGTTGGAAGCAATGGAAAATCTGACAAACATGTCCAGTCTCGATGATCCTATGCAGCTCTTCACCACTCAGATGCAAGCCATGGGTGGCGGCAATTCACTGCTACTCTCCGCCCTGTCTTTCTTTCTGATCCAGGGAGTAGCCACTGCAGCACTGGTTAAAGCCATAGAAGACAGCTATCTGGACAAGCCAGGTGACATCCTCGGCTCATATGGAAAGATCGCCGGAAAATGGCTTCCACTTCTTGTAGCACTGCTACTCGGATTTTTGCTTATCATTCTGTTGTTGGTCTGGACAATCATCCCCTGCATAGGCTGGCTCACCGGGCTAGGGATATTGGCTTTTGTTTCTTATGTTATCTACCCCATGGTGCCCGTCACGGTGGTGGTGGAAAACCGGCGCGGCTTTGGGGCTATCCGACGCGCCTGGGAGCTGGCGCGCCGCCGCTTTTGGTGGGTGCTTGGTTACATGTTCTTGCTTTATATACTGGCCTATGTGATCACAGTCGGCCCATCTTTCCTGCTGGGCATAGCGCTAGGCTACCTTCAAGAGACCGTGATGAGTGGATTCGACATGGCCACTCAGATGGCTATACAAACCAGTCTGTCACAGGTGATCACGATGGTCATGCAGATCATCTACCTACCCATACAACTGACAGCTATCGTTGTAATGTACTTCGATCTCCGGGTGCGCACCGAGGGCTTCGACCTGGCCATGCTGGCTGCCGAGGCTGAGGCCGGCGACAGCAGTGAAGCCGCGCCCATCATACCGCAGGCACCCGCTGCAGAGCAGACCCCACTGGTGACAGGCACGGAAATTCTCTATTTCCTGGGTATTAACGTTGGCATTGGCGCCTTGTGCGGCATTCTCTACGGGGTTCTCGCCATCGTCGGGATAGCGCTTACTGCGGTCATGATGGGACTCTAGTCGGCTACAGCAGACCATACAAATCATGCGGCACTTTCTTGAAAACAACAGCGAGCAACAAGCATCGATCCCCGAGTTGGAAGCTCGGGGATCGGCTGTTCCTACTTTCATCTGCCATAATGAGGCTCTTCACATAGGCCTCCTCGCGGTACTGGTGATAGCAAGCCTGGCGCTGGGGATTTGCCTGGTGCCCGCCATAGCCCAGGACACACCGATCCCGATTGACCAATACTGGCTCGGCATCGAAGCGGCCCTGGCATCCATTGAGGATCTCAGACAAGTACAGGCCGATGATATCTCCATTCGCGCTGAGCTCGATGCCATGGCCGGGCAGATGGAAGCGATCAACCGGGTCGCGTTGGAGGATGGCACCGTTATCCCCATCGACCACAGCTACATTGTGAGCCTGCTGCGTGCCGATCCTACCGACCTGAAAAGCATCGAAGACACCCTGCGGGCGATGCTCGAACACCGCGAGCGCCGGCAGACGAGCAAAGAGGGCATATCGCCCTCGGCCTGGGGCCAAATGCAGCGCCAGTTGGAAGGCATCCTCTCACGCGAGGAATTCCAGTGGAAGCCTGCTGCCCCCAACCCCATCCGAGAGTGGCTGAATAAGATTGTGCGCCGGCTCCTGGATTGGTTCACTTCGCTCCTCCCCTCGGAGATTGTCGTTGGCAGGGGCTTCATGCAATGGGTCGCAGGTGCTGTGATGCTCCTGGCGCTGCTCGTGGTCGCATGGTTTGTCATACGCAGCATCAGCGCCGGCCTGGTCAGTGAAGCCGATCTCGATAAACAGTGGGATGAGAGAGGGGTAGTTACGGCCGATGGCGCCCTCAAGAATGCACAGGAGACCGCACGTGCCGGCGATTATCGTTCGGCGGTGCGCTGGCTGTACCTATCTTCCCTGCTGATCCTGGAAGAGCATAACCTGTTGCGCTACGACCGCTCACGTACCAATCGGGAATATCTGCGCAGCGTGGCTCACCGGCCGGAGCTCTCCACCATCCTGCGTGACGTCATCGATGTCTTTGACCGGGTCTGGTATGGCTTCCAACCTATTGAGCCTGACGACTACGATCATTACGTCAAGCAAGTCACTCAGTTGAGGCGTCTGCGATGAAACTCCTTTCACGCGATGGGTGGCTGGCGATTGGTCTGCTGGTGGTAATGGTATTGATAACCTTTGCCGCCGGGCTTCAGCAGACACAAGGGCAGCAGCTGCCCCCCTACACCAGTATCTCCTCCGCCCCAGATGGCACCCGCGCTTTGGTACTTTGGCTCGACGAGATAGGCTATACCGTCAACGCAGAGCAGATGAGCACCTTCGCCGTGCCCGGCGATGCGACCATCGCGCTGATCCTTGAACCTAGCATGGTGATCGATGATGACGAGTGGGAGGTCATCGATGAGTGGGTGGAAGATGGCGGCTCGCTGATCGTTGCAGGGGATGGCGCAGGAACATTGCTGGCCGTGCCTCATTTTGAGTTCAGGATGCACGGTCTGTCCCACACGGGAAACTTCACGCTTCAAACGCCGCTGCTCGTCGTGCCGCCGGTCGAAGGCAGCATCGATGTACAGGCCCAGGCCGGCCTGGCCACTGAACGCACCGGCTATATCACCCATCTGGCAGCCGGGGACCAGCCGGTAGCGGTATCATTCAAACAGGGTGATGGAATGGTGTTTCTGATATCCGCGCCGTTCCCGTTCAGTAATCAGGGGCTGAAACAGCCCGGCAACCCGGCATTTGTCATGGCGACATTGTGGGCAGCTGCGCCCGGCGGCACAGTCTGGTTCGATGAATGGCACCATGGGCTTCGCGGCGCCGCGGGCAACGAAGTCGTCGGGCCCGGCCAGTGGTTGGCTGCGACGTTCGGAGGCCGCTCGCTGCTCTACACGGCAGTCATCATCTTCCTGGCCATGCTTTTGCAGGGGCGACGCTTTGGCCGGTCTGTCCCCATCAGGCGGGAGAAAGCCAGACGTACGCCCATGGAGCACATCACCGCTATCGCCAACCTTAACCGGCGGGCCGGGCATCGAGCCGCCGTGATGGACGATTACCGCCAGCGTCTCAAGCGCGCACTGGCCTATCGCTACCGCCTCAACCCGCTGCTGGACGATGAGGAGTTCATCAGGACATTGGCCGCCTACGAGACCGGCCTGAACACCCAGGAGCTGGGGAGGCTGCTTTATCAACTCAGCAAGCCGAACATCAGCGAAAACGAGATGGTCGATCTGGCCGCCAAAGTAGCAACCTGGCTCGATGAGCGAAGAGCGAGCTCTTAGCTATTAGCTTTCTGCGGTTGATAAAGCCCGGCCGTGATTCATCGGCCGGTAGCAAGCACTCAAGGAGCGGTAGCAGGCATTGAGTAACATGTAGCAGACGTTGAGCGACACGTAGCAAACGTTGGTCAACACGTAGCAAGCGTTGAGTAACAGGTAGGAACCATTGGTCGACACGTAGCAAGCGTTGGTCAACACGTAGCAAGCGTTGGTCGACAGGTAGCAAGCGTTGGTCAACACGTAGCAAGCGTTGGTCAACACGTAGCAAGCGTTGAGTAACAGGTAGGAACCATTGGTCAACACTGAGGAAGAGCTGAACGACTGACAGCAACAATGTCATTCCCGCGAAAGCGGGAATCCATGACGGGTGTTGGCCGGCGAGAGACGACAAAGACCGTCGATGGGTATTGGCGTGATCGCCGTCTGAACCTCACCCCCCGCATCGTTGGTCCTCTAGCAGCCACGGCGGTGCCCCCTCTCCGTCGACGGAGAGGGGGATGGCGACCGGTGATCGTACAGCCAGGGTTCATAGGGGGTGAGGTTCAAAGGGTACGTCAACGCTGGTTACGGATATCCATCCGTAACCGATAATGTGCAGATTTTAATCTGCAAGCCGTATCCTACTCAACGTAACCTTCTGCGTCTTGAACGCATCGTCGGGTTAAAACCCGACAAGTACGGGTGACAAGTGATGCTCTGCATCACCCATATCCGTCACCAGCGAGAAACTAATCACTGCTCACTGACAACTGATCACTAACAACTGCCTTTAGGAGGCAACCGTGCAACCAGGTAACTTGCGAACTTTATACCAACATCTCCGCACCGAAGCGGACAAGGTTCTGGTGGGATTGGAGGAGCCATTTGAGCTGATGGTGACCGCCCTGCTCACCGGCGGGCACGTGCTGCTCGAAGGAGTTCCCGGCACAGCCAAGACCTTGATGGCCAAGACGCTGGCTCATCTGGTGCAGGCCGGCTTCTCGCGCATCCAGTTCACGCCGGACCTGATGCCCTCCGACATCCTCGGCACCAGCGTGTTCGACCTGACCAGCGGCCGCTTCTACCTCAAGAAGGGGCCGATCTTCACCCAGATACTGTTAGCCGACGAGATCAACCGTGCACCGGCCAAGACCCAATCGGCGCTGCTGGAAGCGATGGAGGAACGCCAGGTCAACCTCGAGGGCGAGCGGCACGTGCTGGAGTATCCGTTCATGGTGGTGGCCACTCAGAACCCAATCGAGTATGAGGGCACCTATCCGCTGCCGGAGGCCCAGCTCGACCGCTTTCTGTTCAAGATCCTCGTTCCCTACTCCTCACACGAGGTCGAGATGGAAGTGCTGCGGCGCTACCATCAGGGGTTCGACAGCCATGACATCGTTGCCACGGGTATCCAACCGGTGGTATCGGCCGCCGCGCTGGCCGAGGTCCGCCAGGCCATCACCCAGGTCACGGTTGAGGAAGGCATCCTCACCTATGTTGCCCACATCGCGGCCGCCAGCCGCCAATCGCCCGACGTCACCTTAGGGGCCAGCACGCGCGCGGCGACACACGTGCTGCTGGCATCCAAGACCTTCGCTGCTTTGCAAGGGCGTGACTACGTCGTCCCGGACGATGTCAAGTTCGTCGTCCCGGCGGCCTTCAGGCACCGCCTGATTCTCAAGCCCGAAGCGGAGATCGAAGGGCTTGACGCCGATGCTGTCATCCAGCGCCTGCTGGGCACCGTCGAAGTCCCCCGCTAGGCCACTATGATGTATCCTACCTGGCGAGGCGTTCTGATACTGTTGTTGGTGGCGCCATTCATCGCGCTGGCGACCTGGGTGCCGGTGGTTGGTTGGCTGGCACTTGGACTGCTCCTGCTGGTGCTGGGCGTTCTGGTGGTCGATTTCCGGGCAGCGGGCGGCATCTCGCGTTTTCAAATCAGCCGCGAGCATGACACCAAGCTCAGCCTGGGCGCCGATAATCCCATCCGATTGAAGATACACAGCCTGCGACGGCGGCCGACGATCTTCTGGGTACGCGATGAACCACCGGCCGATTTCCGTGTGGCTTCCTCGATGCTCGATGGCACGATAGAGGCGCGCAGCTCGTGGGAAGGCGTCTATTACGTCCATCCTTTGCAGCGCGGCGATTACACGTTCGCCGACATCAACCTGCGATGGCAGGGGCCGCTTGGCCTGATGGTGCGGCAGGCCCGCGTCGAAGCATCGGCCCCCGTCAAGGTGTACCCTAACCTGCTCGATGTGCGTCGCTACGATCTGCTGCTGCGGCAGAACCGTCTGCAAGAGATGGGGCTGCGCAGCACACGGGTGTTCGGCCAGGGCAACGAGTTCGAGCGGCTGCGCGAATACCTGCCCGACGACGATTTCCGCCGCATCAACTGGAAGGCCACCGCCCGCCGCAACCGGCCAGTCACGGTCGAGTACCAGACCGAGCGCAGCCAGATCATCATGTGCCTGATCGACATCGGCCGGATGATGCAAAGCCCTGTCGCAGACATCGCCAAGCTGGATTACGTGATCAACGCGGTGCTGCTCTTGGGGTACGTCGCGACCGGGATGGGCGACAAAATCGGCATGATGACGTTTGCCGACGACATCGGCCACTACTTAGGACCACGCCACGGACGCGGGCAGTTCTACCGCATGCTGGAGCTGCTGTACGCCGTCAGCGCCCAGCCGGTCGAGCCCAACTACCGGCGCGCCATCGCTTACTTCGCGCTCAAGCAGCGCAGGCGGGCACTGACCGTCATCTTCACCGATTTGAGCGGCGGGCTGGGCATGCAAGAGATGGTTCACCACGTTGCTCTGCTGGCCAAGTCGAGCCTGCCGCTGGTTGTCACCATCAGTGACCCCGATGTCCATCAAGCAGCGCAGCTTATCCCCTCCGATTCGCTGGCCGCCTACCAACGATCGGCGGCATCGCAGCTCCTGGACGAGCGCCGGCTGGCCGTCGATACGCTGCGCCGCCACGGCGTCCTGACCCTCGATGTGCCTGCCCACCAGCTGTCCTGGTCGATGATCAACCGGTATTTGGAGCTGAAGGGGCGGGGGCTGATCTGAATGGGGGTTGGGGATCAGGGGATGGGGGTTAGGGATTGTCGTTCAGTAGATGCACTGCTTTTCCAACCACCCTGGTTGTGGATTCCCGCTTTCGCGGGAATGACATTGTTGGGGAGGAAATTCGAAAACACCAGGCCTGGTCATCCGCGGCATGTTGCCAGGTCTCGCCACATCTCTAGCAGACTACAGAATGCCGAAGCTTTCTTCCTCAAGAAGCTGCAGTGTCTGTTTCATCCGCGCAATCCGCTGCTCTGCAAGCTCCTGGGCTTTGGGAATAGTCAGCCGCCCCTGAATGCCGGTAATTCTGGTGAGAGAACGATCGTAGCACGTCTGAAGATTGTTTGGGCCCCAGGCGAACACCCTGACAATACCAATCACACCCAGCATGTCCAGCCAGTCGGCCTCGCGGAGAAGCAAGCTTTCGATAGAGGTATGAGGGCGTTTATCCCGGAAGTCGTGCAGCTCAATGGCTTCGGCAATAACAGCCTGGGCGGCGGCGGATAGGCAGGTGGCCGGCAGTATCTCAGTTTTGGCTACCTGGCGGGATCGCAGAGCATGATCAACGCCAGGCTGAGCGTACTTAGGGAAAGCCCCCCAGTCGTGAAGGTACACAGCGTAGGAGAGAGCCTCTTTATCATACTCCAGCCCGAACCCGATGATTTCAACGAGCTTCAGGACTCGGGTGGTATGTGCGAAACCCCAGCCTTGCCCCAGATCGAGAGTTGACTGTTTGATCTGTTCAAGATCCATCATCGACATTACCTCGCGGAACGTGAGCCGCCTCGTGCGCTTATTAGTTTGCTAATTGCTTCAAGTACAAACCGTTGTTATCAATTGGACCAATCCGGTTCAGCGGAAAGATGCGTAACAGACGTCAAAATCAAATAGGCAGTGAGCAAGAAAAGCGAGAAGATCACCGCAAATACCAGGGTCTGAAAGCTGACCGGCGGATGTTGCAGCTGCTGCCAAACATCAAACAGTATAGGGCAAGGATTCATGGTGACATCCCAACTGTTCCAGCGCTTTCCGCAGGATTGCCTTGCATCAAGACAAGTGAGATCAACCTCAAGAAGAAACCAGCCCACGCAAAAGCGACGATCAAAATCAAGTCAAACCAAAAGGGCATATTTTCTTGAGGCTGAAGATGAACTAGATCGGTCAGCAGGTACGGGGCATTAGGAAAGAGTAGCAGCCACACCAAGGCACAGCCCCCCACGAACAACCAACTCAGCCGCAAGCTCCGTTTATAGAAATTGTAAGCGAGCAGGCGAGAAAGGCAAGTAACACGCGAGGATAGCGTGGTTGATATTTGAGCGGCGCTGAACCTCACCCCCTGCAACGGTGGCTGATAGCCACGTCGGCGACGTCCCCCTCTCCGCCAGGCGGCAGAGGGGACGCAGATCGCCTACCGAGCTGCTACGCTTCTCAGGGGTGAGGTTGTGAGCGCCAAATCAGGTTTGACCGGCTTGTCCACGGTATTTCCGGATGCTATCATCGTTTCGGTCATTTGGATCAAATGGTTCTTGGACTTTCCGGGATGTGTGAGCCGATCTGTCAGCATGCAGCAGTCGGATTGAAATCCGACCTACAACCGGCAACGGTCTCCGAGGCAACCTTTGCCTGAACTACTCAGCTATCAGCTGTCAGTTTTTAGCTTTTGGCTGTGAACTGCAAACTCTGTCGTGACCTTTGGTCATCCCTATGCGGTGAATAATAAGTGTCTCACGGCAGTTTCATTCCAAGAAGCTGTGCCACCAACGGCATTGCCGTCTCGGCCCGTTCCACGTCAAAGTCCTCGGGCGCAGCTGCACCAACGATCATCTGCGCTCCGTGGCGGACGCGCTCACCCAGCTGGTAGCGCTCGCCGGTCGGAAAGGACGAGAAGGTGCGGCGCAGCAGGGGCAGCAGCGATTGAAAGACATCACCGGCCAGGCCCATCACCCAGTCGTCCAGCACGCGCCACAGGTTGTCGTCGTGCAGCAGGATCATCCCGCTGCCGCGCAGGAAGCCATCCAGCCAGGCGCCGGCCTGGGCTGGGTCGGTGGCGGGCGACAGCGCCAGCCCCATCCGACGGGCAGCCTCCGGGGTATCGAGCTCCCCAGTGTCGAGCAGTATGCGGCAGCAGCGCCCGGCGATTAACCCATTCAGCCCATCCTGATCGACCAGTTTAGCCAGCGTGTCATGCCAGCTATCGATATGCACCACGTTTTGGAGCAGGGTGATGGCGCCATCGGTGCTGAGCAGCCGCTTGAACATATCGGCGGCGGCATCATCGTTGAGCGACGAGCAGGCGCCCGGCAGGCCGATGCAGATGCGGGCGATCAGCCCATCGACCACCCCACTGACCATCGATGCATCTGTCTGGCGGACATTCCCATAACGCAGGGTGTTGGCCAGCGGCGGCAGGGCATCCATCAGCAGCGTGGTGTCGGTGGTCAGGGCTGCGACTTCGTCCAGCTGACGGACGACCACCATCGATGCCTCCGGCAGGTCGGCCAGCAGCACCGGGTTGACCATGCCGGTCAGGTTGGGAAGGCTGTCTGCCTTCTGGGCCCGGTCGATGGTGCGGGCGGTGGCGGCGGCCTCGACGGTGTTGCCCCACATGGCGGCCTCGATGACGCCGACCGCGAAGTCGGGCTGCCACTGCAACCGCCACACTTCGTGGAAGGTGCCCTTGGCGCGCCCCGCGCGGCCCTGCCGGCCCCATGGAATATCGAGCAGGCTGAGGCGGTGCAGCAGGTGGCTGCGCGCGAGGTCATTGGGTTTACGCAGGTCGAGGTCATACTCTTTATCAGTATCGTTGGCGGGCATGCGCAGCCGCTTCTGCTGGGCGATCAGGTCGCGCTGCAGCGGCACCAGTGGGGCATCGGGCGGCACCTCGCCCATTACCTCGCCGACGATCAGTTTCCTTTCGATGATTGCCATCGGCACGTCCGAGCCGCCAACCAGCGTGGCGCGGACGGCTTCGTGCAGCTCAGGCAGACCGGGCGATGTATGTCCGCGCAGCGCGGACAGGGCATCGGCCAACCTGAGTGCATCGATTACCTGTGCCGTCGACGCGGTGAAGTCCTCGCCGCGCAGCAGGCGGGCAGCGTAGATCAGCCATTGGGCGGCGGCCTCGTCGGGGAAGCGCCACAGATGCTCGTACCAGCCCGGCGATGTAATCCCGGCGCCGTAGCCGCTGGCCCAGGTCAGGCGCGAATAGGTCCAGGGAGCCCAGGTTGCCTCGACCTTGACCTTGGGCAGCCCCTTGAGCAGCTCGTTGTCCTGCTTGGCGGTGTTGGGCATGTCGGCCAGCACCGGTGCGTGCCAGGCACCGCATACCACAGCGATACGCCGGAAGCCTTCACGTTTGGCTGTGCGGATGGCTTTGCGCATCGATGCCTCGCGCTGGGGCTCGTAGTTGGTAGCGAGGGGGCGCTCCTCCTCGATCTCCTCACGCAGTACGGTCATGGCCTCCAGGATACCCTGGAACAGGTCGGTCGAGTCTTGCCGCTGCTCGACCAGCCGCTCCCACCAGGCCTCACCGTCCTCGAAACCGGCGGCCTTGGCCAGCCAGGTCAGCGGGTCAGAGTAGAGGATGTTGTCCGGCGAGAGTTCTTGTTCCTCATCCGGGGTTTCAGGTGAAGCTTCGGCGGCGGGGTCGGCTTGCTTCGATGTCTCTTCTTCGGCGGCCGCCTGTTTGGCCATCTCTTCCAGAGCCTCTTCGGCAGCAGCCATCTGGGCTTCCAGCTCCGCCGCCCGGCGCTCGGCTTCAGCGTCATCGATGGCCATCATGTGCGCCTGGGCTAAATCCATGAAGCGGACCAGTATGTCGTTCTCCAGGGCGTAGGAGACGGCCTGCCACTCGGGCGAGAACACCGCGAACGGGTAGAAGGCGGCCCGCGAGGGCTTATCGGGCTGGTAGACGAGCAGCGCCACCGGCGGCTTCATCCCGGCGTGGATGACCAGCGGCAGCACCGCCTCCCCTTCCGGCGGCCCCTCGACCAGGACGATGTCAGGCTGCAGCTCCTCCAGCGCCAGCCGCAGGCTCCGCGCCGACCCCGGCCCATGATGTCTCACCCCAAAAACATGGGGGTTGGGGGAACGACCTTCGATCGTTTGGGATTGGGGGTTAGGGGATTTAGCCATGGTTTGGCCTCTTGTTCTTAAGCGAGTTACGTAAGGCGTAGAGTTGCTTTGATAATGACTGGGCTAATTCTAGAATGGGTTGGGCCTGGTCTGGTGTTGTGTATTTAAGGCGAAGGGCGATTTCGATCTGGGTTTGCAGATCTGCCAGGGAAGACTGAGCTACAGAAAGAAACTGGAGATACTCGGACGTGTGTCCGCGTGTGTGGCCCTCGGCAATATTGGATGGAATGGACACAGCGGCTCGTCTCATTTGATTGGTCAGCCCGTAAACCTCAGATGTAGGAAACAGCTCCATGACACGGTAGATATGCTCGACCAGATCCATGGCCGATTGCCACACCCGCAAATCACGAAAACTCTTGATCTTCATCGGTTCCTCTCGTTCCCACGCTCTGCGTGGGAATGTCGGCCTGGCGCTCCGCGCCAACTTCTGTGCGCCTGCACGATCTTTCTGCGCTCGTTACGGATATCCATCCGTAACGAATACTATGCAGATTTCAATCTGCAAGCCTGATATTGCTCACTCCGTCCCATTAGGCTCTCGGTGTTTTGGAGCATGCCCGGATTAAAATCCGGTGAATATGGGTTACGGATACATATCCGTAACCAGCACAAGCGCCTACTTTGTTTGACAGCGAGCCTGCTTTGTTTGACAGCGAGCCTGCTTTG
>JAFGMS010000093.1 GCA_016927375.1 Anaerolineae bacterium | reverse complement strand
TCCCGTGAACCATCCCGTTCTTTTAGAAAGAAGAAACTACCACCTTATTCCGCTCACTTTTTGGTCTTGACAATGGGGGGCACCTTAGTTCTTCCAGCCTGCTTCGGTGCTCGAAGCGCAGCATGGCTAGAAACTGTTCGACCTCATATGTGGATGCCTGCGGCATCCAAGGTAGTTTGGAATGGGTATCTTCAGGTGGACCTGAGGAGACTCGAACTCCTGACCTCTACAGTGCGATTGTAGCGCTCTCCCAACTGAGCTACAGGCCCTTATTATTTGTGGAGCATTCTATCCAGCCCGGCAGGTATTTGTCAAGTCGGTCATTTGCGGCCAGGGTCTGGAATTTCAGCCCATCACAGCATCGGTGCTCCGTCACAAGCTCCGATGTAGACGAATCCGGACGTATAAGCCAAAGGCCATGACCAGATATCCAGCAACATGAGTGATATTACTTAGGGCTGTAATGAGGTTGCTGTTGCCACCTGGAAAGTAGATATTATTCCATGTAGCATAAGAGTATAGACTGTCGGAGAAGGCCAGAATCAGAGAGCATAGTGCAATCATCCCCCAGGGCAGCGAAAGTTCTCCGCCTACTAAAGCCAACATGCTAAGCAATGCCCCCATCACGACCAATAGATCCCCAAGCGGATAAAGGATATTGAGCACCTGCTCAACCGCGGTGCCCGCTCCGGGGCTCTCGATAATTGGTCCGATTACAAACATCAACCACAGTGCAGTCACCATTCCAAAAGCTGCACCTGATATCCTCACCAATTTGCGCGGCGGGTCTACCCGAAGAGAATTGTAGCGAGAGAACAAGGCTATGAAAATAGGGATGAAGCCCAAGACAAAGAACATGTCGGCCAAAGATGGATAAGGCGTTCCGTCGACCAAGAATACGTCGTAGACGCCATATATGATTTCTGCTGCTGCCCACAAAATCAGACCAAACCATAAGCTGCCCCAAATTCTTTTGAGAACCTCACCCTTCCGGAAATGCTTCCAGAGCACACCGCACAATACTGCACAGGCTATTGAAGATGAAACAGAGATGAGTGTATATCCAACCAACACAATGCCCATACCCAACACTTTACCTAATGCATATAGCAGGATGACGATGACCATCACAGCGGTGACGATCACAGTCGCTTTCCTGATACGATCATCTTTTCTCAAGATGGACATAATGCAACTACCCAATGTCAAGTGCTGAGGTGCCTTGAGTGAAACGGAGTGGAGATCCGGTTGAGAAGTCCCTGGCCCGGTCAGCGATGGTCAGCCCTCCAACCATCGACGCAAACCCACCTGACCGGCCAACTCCCGTAAATGGCTGGCTGCCTGCGAATCTACTGTCTGTAGCTCGCGCAAGATTGCCTGCCGACCAATGATCCTTGTCCCATAATCAACCGCCTGTTCAAGCAGCACTGCATAAGCATCTAAGGACAATCCTTCACCGCTGATATGCACGCGCCCGCCTTGCAGCTGCACGGGCCAATGGTGCTGATTGGCGGCCTGATTGACCAATGTCTCGACCATTTCTCGGACGCGAGGTCCGCCCATTCGATCCAGGAGCTTCTGAACAGCTGCTACCTGAGCAGTAAAATAACCTAAAGCAAGGGTTTGCTCTCTGTCCACCCCCTGCTCCGCTGTCTCGCTGTTGATGTCAATGCGGGCATCAAGAACATCACCGCTATCGATAAAATGGGTATTGGCTGCTTCAATATCAGTGATATCGCAAAGTGTCAGGTCGGCCCCAATCAATATGCCCTGATCATCATAGGTTGCCACGCCTGTACACGCAATGTTCAACGATTCTTCGTCCGGAATTTGTATCTCAAGAACATGATCGCGAATATACCCCATCCGGGCAATAGACGAGAGTAGTTCGCCGATGTTCCGTGGGTCAGTCCCCAAAATCTTATGCAGCGGCTCACCGACCAAAGCCCCAACATCGTCCCGGTGAATGAGGGCAAGGAAGTTATTGTCGGCAAAGACAATCCTACCTCTGGCATCAGTGAAAACAAGGCAGAGAACAGCTCCATCGGAATCCGAAGCCGAGACATGCTCCTGACCTGCATTTGGTGGCTGGGAACCCATACAATCCCTTAGAGAACAATGACAAGTGCAATGATCATTTAATTCAGGACTTATGCAATTATTTGCGTGCTTGCTCTAACAGAGGGAGATTCTATCCACCAATGACACGAAGTTTGCCTAATGTTCATTCTGAACTTGTGGATTTCTCTGTGTAAGTCCTGACTCCATGATTCTGGTACTGTGCTAGATTTCATATCGAGCATAGCATAAGTCTGTCTATAGAACGTCCTTATTAGTTATCGCATAGATACCCAATTTTGCAAATAGGAAAAGAGTCTTTTGGGCTGGTGTCGTGCCGGCTCACGACATAGTCACCGAATTATGTGCTCAAGTGTCATTCCCATGTAAGCAAGAATCATTGAGCACGACAGGTGGATTCCCGCTTTCGCGGGAATGACAGTATTTGCTGTGCCAAGAAAGCTCGCTTCGAGTAGAACGATTGTACAAACACAAAATATGGAGACTATGTCGGAGCACCAGCCCCGTCTAATTCGATGATATTCCTCACCCCTTTTCTGATGACAAACCTGCGTTGTCACGCTTTATGGGCTGTGTTACAGTATCAGGCCATGGGTGATTGGCAAATGTACCTGAATGTGCTTACTGGTCTAGCGATAGCAGCATGGTTCTCAGCCTGCGACGCGCCGCATCATGTTATCACCCCATCGATACCCACACTCACGCCGGCCCCAACACTGACTCCCACACCCCCGTCAGCCCTTCCCCTCGATCACATATGGGTTGGTTTTGAGGGGCTAAACGGTTCGGTGCTCGACGTCTCACCAGATGGGCAAGTCTCGAAGCTGGCCTTACCCCTGAATGAAGAACAGCAAGCCTCGGAGATCATTGCCTCTAGTGATGGCAGTACGCTGGTCTATCTGGTTTGGAACGCCGAGGAGCAGCAGCATGGCATCGCCGCCTGGAACTTAATCGAGCCGAATGCCCATCTGGTGACCCAGCCACTCAGCGGCTATCGAATTATCTCGCTGTACCTGACAGAAGATGCCGCCAGCCTACTCTATGTCGAAGTTCAGACAGATATCCCTGTCACCGAAGCTGACTGGCGCTTGGTGAGCATATCACCTCAGGGTGGGCAACCCACTTTGCTCATTGGCAGCGACGCAGCTCCCCATCTCCTCCCACCAACACCTCTCGGCATCGCATATGATGGTAAACTGTTATTTAACGCAGCCGCTAAACCCGAGGTAGAGAATGTGGAGCAGGGAATCTACAGCTTCGTCCCGGACAATGGGCATCTCGATCTGATTAGCCCGCCCGGAGATCAGCACATTGTGGATGGTGAGATCTCGGCGGATGGCACCCGGTTAGTCTATATGACTTCCGGAGGGCCATCGATGGATGAGCCGGCCGCCTCGTCATCCATCGTCGGCGCACGACTGCTCGACCTGCAATCCGGACAGGCCATCACACTCGCCGCGCCCGGCGGTGAAGACATCACCAGCCTGTGCTGGTATCCTGACGGTATACATCTTCTATTGGATGTCACGCCACCAGGGACGGAGGCGCATCGAGGACAGTTCTGGGCACGGGCTGATACAAGCCAGACACTACCCTGGCGGCAGACCTCTGTCGACCGGGCTCGTGCAGCACTTTTTTCCTACGTGCCCTACCAACACGGGGTGATTTATACTCTTCTTCCTTCGGCTGCCGATACTGAGTGGCACCTCTATCTCTTACCGGATATTGCTGCTAACGATCCGCCTCAAATTGTTTCTCTAGGAATTATAGAAGACAACACAAAAGTACCACTTATTATTCGAGCACCCTAATATTACAGATAGGATATATTGTTATGCTAGATAAATTCTTCAACCCGCAATCCGTCGCGGTGATCGGAGCCTCGCGCGAGCCCGGCAAGTTGGGACGCGCTGTGGTCGATAACCTGATCGAATGTGGCTACACAGACGATCACAACGTCTACCCGATCAATCCTAAGGCGGGTGAAATCCTGGGCATCAAGGCGTATTCCAGTGTCCTGGATATCTCGGACCCCATCGATCTGGCCATTGTTGTCATCCCTTATCAGTATGTCCCTGGAGCCTTGCGTGAATGCGGGAAAAAGGGCATACCGGCGGTCGTGATTATCACGGCCGGTTTCCGAGAAGCAGGTCATGAGGGACTGCTCCGAGAGCAAGAAATCATTCAGATTGCCAAGGAATTCAACATCCGGATAATCGGCCCCAATTGTCTGGGCATTATCGATACCTTTACCCCGCTCAATGCCTCATTTGCCGCCGGGACACCGCCCCAAGGGCCGATGAACTTTACCTCGCAGTCGGGCGCGCTGGGTACTGCCGTGCTCGACTGGGCCATCGCAGGCCGGTTAGGGTTCTCCAAGTTCGTCAGCCTGGGCAATAAGGCCGACATCAACGAGATCGATCTGTTCCGCCATTGGGCGGAAGATCCCCACTGCAATGTCATCATGGCCTACATCGAGGGTGTGCCAGACGGCCAACAGTTCATGGAAGCGGCACGTGAAATCGGCAAGAAGAAGCCTATCGTGGCCGTTAAATCAGGCGTGACCCAATCCGGTTCGCGGGCAGTCTCTTCGCATACCGGATCGTTGGCCGGCTCCGAACAGGCCTACAGCGCTGCTTTCAAGCAGGCAGGCATCGTCCGCGCCGACACAATGGAAGAGATGTTCGACTTTTCTTTAGCCTTTGCTTACCAGCCCCCACTCCCCGGCGACCGCATCGCTGTGATTACCAATGCAGGCGGCCCCGGCATCCTGGCAACTGATGCCATTGAGCGCTGCGGGCTGAGCCTGGCAAAACTCGATAACGAGACCATCCAGACGCTCACCAGCTACCTGCCCGATGCAGCTTCGGCGGCCAATCCCGTTGATGTACTTGGGGATGCCATGGCCGACCGC
Source organism: Anaerolineae bacterium (assembly GCA_016927375.1). GTDB lineage: Bacteria > Chloroflexota > Anaerolineae > Aggregatilineales > UBA3940 > JAFGMS01. Next base: position 2,501 of record JAFGMS010000093.1, on the reverse strand, counting down.
TACGAATTCGCATTGGAGCAGGTCGCCAAGGACCCCAATGTGGATGGGATGCTGGTTATCCTGACACCGCAGGCCATGACTAACATCAAAGGCACAGCTGAGGCCATTGCCGCCCTCTCCGATCAGCTGGACCGCCCCATATTGACCAGTTTTATGGGTGAAGCACGCGCAAACGAGGGCATCGATATTCTGACCAAACGCGGCGTGCCTAACTATTCCTTCCCCGAACGCGCCGTGTCGGCCTTCAAGGCCATGTCTCTTTACCGCAAAGCCAAGGCCCTCCCGCTGCCCCAATACAAGAAATTCAAAGTCGACCAAAAAGCTGTTCAGGCTGTTTTCGACAAAGCGCGCTCGGAAGACCGTGTGTCGATCGGTGACTTCGAGGCCCGTGAGATCTTGACGGCCTATGGTTTGAGCATCCCAGGCGCTGAGCTGGCGGACACTGCCGACAAGGCAGTCGAGATTGCCAACGATATCGGCTACCCGGTAGTGCTCAAGATTGCCTCGCCGGACATCTTACACAAGACCGATGTAGGCGGCGTCAAAGTGGGTTTGAGCAACGCTCAAGATGTGCGGGATGCCTTCGACCTGATCGTCTACCGGGCGCAGCGATATGTACCTAATGCGCGTATCTGGGGCTGCGTGGTGCAGCAAATGGTCCAACAGGGTCTGGAGGTGCTGGTCGGCATGAACCGCGACCCGCAGTTCGGTCCACTGGTGACATTTGCGCTGGGCGGCATCTACGTCGAGATACTCAAGGATGCGACCTTCCGCATCGCGCCGTTTGCGCCCGATGAAGCACAGCAGATGCTGGGGGAGCTGCGCGCCCGTGCCCTGCTCGATGGCGTGCGCGGCAAGCCGCCGGTCGATAAGGAAGCCATCGTCGATACGCTGCTGCGCATCGGCCAACTCGTCACCGACTTCCCGGAGATCGTCGAGTTGGACATCAACCCCTTGATGGTCTTCGAGCAAAGCCAGGGCGCCGCAGCCATCGATATGCGGCTGATACTGAAGTGACAACCCGGCAAATGGCTTATGGCAGATGGCGGACAGTGGATAGCGAACGTTTATGACATCATTGCGTGCTGCCTGTAGCTCATGCCTCAGTGCTCGTCGCTCGTCACTCGTCACTCGTTGCTCATTGCTCGTTACTCATTAACGCGTTGCTTTTGTTCTTGCCCTTGACACAAATTAGACATACACTCAGCTTATCATTGTTCATAAAGGATCGAAACCATGAACGCTTTGTACATTACTTCCATTGAAAACTATTCCGGCAAGACAGCCGTATGTTTGGCGCTTGGCAAGATGCTCCAGGGCCAACAGCACAAGGTCGGCTACCTCAAACCGGTCAGCTACCAACCGACACAGGTCAGCGGCCACATAGTTGATGAGGATGCCATCTTCATCAAAAAAATTCTTGATTTACCCCTCGACGTCTGGGACCTCTCACCAGTGATTGCCACACCCCAGGTCATCACAGATTGTCTGAAGGACAACCTCTGCGGCTTTGAAGAACAGATAGCAAAAGCCTACGAGAAGGCCTCACAAGGCGTCGACGTGATGCTGCTGGAGGGAGGCGGCAGTCTGCGAATGGGGTCCGCTATCGGGCTATCCACACCTCGTGTGGCTGAGATGTTCGACGCGAGGGTGCTGGCCGTTGTCAAATTCCGGGGTCATCTGCGTATACTCGATGATGCCCTGAGCGCACAGTCCAGCTTGGGCGATAAGCTCGTCGGCGTTCTCCTCAACCGCGTCCCAGACACTGATGCCGATTTTGCCAGCAAGGAGGCCGTTCCATTCCTGGAAAATCACGGTATTCCGGTGCTGGGCATACTGCCCGATCAGCCTCGCGTGGCCGCCATCAGCGTCGGGGAGATGACACAGACGCTGGGAGCTGAAATCCTGGCCTGCGAGGAGGAAAAAGAAGCCCTGGCCGAGACCATGGTCGTCGGTGCGATGGGTGGGCAAGAGGCCCTCAATCGCTTCCGCAAGTATCAGAATAAGTGCGTTATCACCGGTGGGGACCGCACGGATATCCAACTTGCGGCACTGGAGACATCGACCGTCGTGATGATCCTGACCGGCAACCTGCGCCCGCCGGCCTCAATCTTGCAGCTGGCCGAGGAACAATGCGTGCCGGTGTTGCTCGTTCCCATGAACACCATGGAGACGGTCGAGGCGCTCGAACGGGCCTTTGGTCGCACACACCTGGGCCATGCCGGGAAGCTGGCGACATTCGAAGCGCTGATGCAGCAGCACCTGGATGCCGACCGGCTGATGAAGCTGATGGGGCTCTAACTACTTTAGCGGTACAAGCTAAGAAACCGGGTTTTTCGCCATCAAGTTATTGTGTGATTGACGACCGAAGGTCGTTTGGATTGAATGATTGACGATTGAAAAACAGATTGTTACAACGACCAGGCAATTATCCAATCGTCACCTGTCTTGTTCCACGCTGCCAGGTTGCCTGTCATTCCCGCGGAAGCGGGAATCCATGT
>JAFGMS010000092.1 GCA_016927375.1 Anaerolineae bacterium | reverse complement strand
TCCCGTGAACCATCCCGTTCTTTTAGAAAGAAGAAACTACCACCTTATTCCGCTCACTTTTTGGTCTTGACAATGGGGGGCACCTTATTGGCCCAAACCAAGCACCTGTTCTGGCTCCGAAATGACCTTCCGGCTTTTGTGATCCCTGTTTCGTTATTTTGACACCCTTTTTTCGTGATCACTTAGCGGAAACTAAAGTTTGTACGAACTGCTTGTCTATTCAGTTTTTAAGGTGCAAAAGTCGTGTGATTACTGCAATATCCCAGAGCAGTATCTCAAGGAAGAGTACACCGAAGATGATATTCAAACCCGCATCTATAAAATCGAAGCACTTCACAAGGAATTTGCTCAACCTATCAATGTTGTCATCATCGTCAAGATCAACCTCAAGACCCAGGCGCGCGCTCACGTTATCTTGTTTTCCAGTGACCTTCAGCTTTCCTATAACCTCCTCATCGACTACTATTCCTTGCGTTTCCAAAACGAGTTCGACTTCCGTGATGCCAAGCAGTATTGGGGTTTGGAGGACTTCATGAACATCAAGCAAGTCCCTGTCACCAATGCCGCTAATCTCTCTTTGTTCATGGTCAATCTTTCTCGCTTGCTTTTACGCCATTTCCGCAAGCTCAGACCTGACGCTGGCATCCTTGACCTCAAGACTCATTTCCATGCTTGTCGTTATGTCTCCGAAACTTTAAAATGCCTTCCGGAAATCCCAGACCCAGCTTTTAATTCAACTTGTTTTTGAGACTGTTTCCCAGCTCGGTGCTATTCATCCAGCTCGGCTTTGTCCTGACACGTCCTAATTGGCGAAGGTATTGCAATTGTCGACTTGACATTTGATTTTTGTCCTTTAACATCTGTAGCAATGCAGATGTTTTTGATCTTCAAAACATCTCATGTCACTTGCTGAACACTGATTGCAAATAGCTGAATATTTCCACAAGGAGCACAGCGATGGACCTGACCACAACCTATATGGGCCTTACCTTGAAGAATCCTGTCGTGCCATCCTCCTCACCGATCTCGCACAGCCTCGATGGCATCCGCAAGCTGGAGGACGCAGGAGCAGGAGCGGTCGTGATACATTCGCTCTTCGAAGAGCAGATCACGATGGAGAGCTACCAGCTCGATCATTACCTCAACTATGCCACTGAAAGCTTTGCCGAGGCGCTTACCTACTTTCCAGATCTTGAGTCATTCAATGTTGGCCCTGATGAATACGTCGAGCTGGTTAGCCAAGCCAAAAAGGCAGTCGACATTCCGATTATTGGAAGCCTTAACGGCGTTTCCAACGGTGGATGGGTTGAGTATGCCAAGAAGATCGAGCAGGCCGGTGCAGATGGCCTGGAGCTGAATATCTACTACCTACCCACTTCTGCAACTGTAGCCGGCACACAGGTGGAGGAGCTCTACCTTAACATCCTGCAGACAGTCAAATCCGGCGTCTCGATTCCGGTAGCGGTGAAGCTCAACCCCTTTTTCAGTTCAATCCCCAACATGGTAGACAAGCTGGCCGGGGCAGGAGCAGACGCTCTGGTACTCTTCAACCGCTTCTACCAACCCGATCTCAATATTGACGCCCTGGAAGTTGAACCCACGCACCTGTTGAGCAGCTCCGGCGACATCTTGCTCTCGCTGCGTTGGACAGCCATTCTCTATGGGCGTGTTGAGACTGATTTTGCCATCACTAACGGCGTTCACACCCACGAAGATGTCCTCAAGGGGCTGATGGCCGGGGCCAAGATCACCATGATGGCCTCCGAATTGCTCCAAAACGGTGTTGGTCGGATTGGAGAAATCCTGGAGCAGATGAGCACCTGGATGGAAGAACACGAGTACAAATCGGTGCAGCAGATGCAGGGCAGCATGAGCCAGAAGAATGTCACCGAGCCGGGCAGCTTCGAGCGCGCTAACTACATGAAGGTTCTGGAATCCTGGCGACCCGACCCGGCAGGATTAGGCTTTAAGAAACTTTAGATCATTAAGTGTTACAGCAAAGAAGCCTCCATTTCTCAGCTGCTGAGAGATGGAGGCTTTTCTGTTACACATTGATAATCAATCACTATTCTTGGTGAGCATGTCCGGATCATCAGTTTTTGATGTCTGGCGATTGTCGTTCAATCATCAATCGCTAAATCGTCAATCACCCAATTCTATAGGCGCCGCCGGAGATGCCGGGCATCTTGAGCGTCCGGCTGGCACCGGAGCGGATGAAAGGATTCTCCAGACCGTAGAGGGTTTCGATGACATCTCCACCCTGTCCCTCTCCTGCCGGGCTATGTAGAGAGACCTCGACGGGATAATCCGCCGGGTTGATGGCCACCAGGATAACCTCGTCGCCTTCGCTGCGCTGGTAGACGAAAGGATACTTACCTCCCTCAGCGTACACTACCTGGAAATCGCCGCCGGCCTGCAAGGCCGGGCGCGCGTGGCGCAGGGCGGTCAGACGGCAGACACGCTTCAATAGAGAAGTGGGGTCATCTTCCTGGGCGGCAACTGTCGGGCGCTGCGGATCAGGATCGATGGGCAGATACAGCGCATCGGCCGGGGCGGTCGAAAAACCGGCGTTCGGACTATCATTCCATTGCATGGGTGTGCGTGCTCCGGCGCGGCTCAGGGAACCCTCTTTGCTGGGCAGTCCGTTCACGGTGTGCATCCCAATCTCATCACCGTAGCAGATAAACGGTACGCCGGGCATGGTCAGCATGAAGAGGTAGTACAGCTCCAGATCATCGGTCGTACGCCCATCACCCAGCCGGGGGACGATATCATGATTGCCGGTAATCAGGCAGATCAGCCCCTGGTCTTTAGTGGCATCGTAATACGCCTGATATTCATCGACAAACTGGCAGATGTTGCCCCGTCCGGCAGGATCGAAAAAACTGCATCCGTAAGGATCGAACCCAGCGCCGCCAGGCGAAGTCTTGCGAACCAGCGATTGGTAACCCGCCGATCCGAAGCCCAGCAGGAAATCCATGTGATAGCCGGCACCGAGGGCCTCAGGAGGATTGCCCCACTCAGCAACAAGCGCGGCTTCCGGATATTCGCTGTCGAGCCAGGCGCGGACTTCCTGCCACAGCTTGATGGTTTCGCGCCGGCCAGGATCGTTCTTAACCAGCGAAGCTGCCATATCGACCCGGAAACCCGCGCAGCCCATATCGAGCCAGAAGGCCATGATCTTGCGCAGCTCCCGGCGGACGGCCTGCGGCCCAGGCGCATCGATGGGCTGCTGCCAGGGATAGCGCGGGTCGGGGTTGGCGAAGCCATAGTTAAGGGCCGGCTGCGAGTAGAAGAAGTTGGTGACATAAGTGCCATCACGCTCAGCATATCCATTTATCAGCCTGAAGCCGGGAACCTCCCATGTCCAACCCGAATCGGTCCAGATGTACCAGTCACTGTGCGTGTTGCGCTCGTGCCGGCATGAGGCCTGGAACCAGGGGTGAAGATGCGAGGTATGCCCCGGCACCAGGTCGAGTAGGACGCGGATGCCGCGCTTGCGGCCTTCGTCGAACAGACACTTGAGATCATTGTTGGTGCCATAGCGCGGGGCGACCTTGTAGTAGTCGCTGACATCGTACCCGGCATCCTGAAAAGGCGATTCGAAGCACGGGTTGAGCCAGAGGGCATTCACGCCAAGCGATTGGATATAGTCCAGCTTATCGATGATGCCGGGTAGATCGCCGATACCGTCCTGGTTGGTATCGTAGAAGGACTGGGGGTAGATCTCGTAGAAGACAGTATCTTTTAGCCAGGAAGGAATGGTATTCATAAGATTATGCTCCATAAGTGTCAACTTAAGCGAGAGAGTGATGGAGTTTGGCGAACTTGGAAGCTGAAGGAGCCAAACCCAAAGCGGCAATCATATC
>JAFGMS010000091.1 GCA_016927375.1 Anaerolineae bacterium | reverse complement strand
CATTATCACGGTTTATTTTGCTGAGGCGCAGTAACACTCAGAATATGGCTCTTTTCCCGCTTGGAGAATTTAATCGTGATAATGTCTACTCATCACAGTGGTATATCTCTAAGTGCTGTGGTAAGATGACAACACTGCTTTTTTGACAGCCTTGATACGCATTCGAGCTGCTCCACCCGGCAGTGTCGATACCTATCCGGAATGAGCATGGGCACTACATATCCAAAGCAAGTTTCTGGATAGACTTCTATAATCATGATCAATATCCTCCGCGCCGAGTTCGTGCGCCGATTGGTAAAGGCGATCCAATGCGCTACCTGGTTCTCTCTGACGTTCATGCCAACCTGACCGCTTTTGAGGCCGTTTTGAAAGACGCAGGTAAGCTGGGCACGGATTATGAGTTTATCTGGTGCCTAGGCGATATTGTAGGTTATGGTCCTGATCCCAACGACTGTGTTGATCTGCTGAGGAGCATGCCCCACCTATGTCTGGCCGGAAATCATGACTGGGCGGCTCTGGGACGTTTGGACATCCGCACTTTTAACGCCGATGCACGCAAAGCCGTGTTATGGACCCGCGACCATCTTTCAGACGAGAACCTGGCTTACCTCGATGCGCTACCGACCACTTTTGTGCTGGGAGAGTTTACACTGGTACATGGCTCGCCGCGTGGCCCCATCTGGGAATACATCCTCGACCCCCTGGTCGCTGCGCTCAATTTTCCTCATTACCAGACCCCCTACTGCCTGGTAGGCCATACTCACACGCCGTCCATCTTCAAGCAGCTTGACGATAAGGGCGGGTGCGACATCATAGCTCCCACCTACGGTGAGACGATCCAGCTTGACCAGCACCACCAGATCATCAACCCCGGCAGCGTTGGACAGCCCCGCGACTCAGATCCCCGTGCGGCTTATGCCATGCTGGACATCGAAAATCTGACCTGGGAGTTCCGCCGCGTCACCTATGATATCAAGTCAGTTCAAGGACGCATGCGTGAAGCTGCTATGCCCGAGCGCCTGATCAATCGTCTGGATCACGGATGGTAGGGGGCATTTGAACGTTAAAACGTTGGAATGTTGAATACCGATGGCTTATGGCTTATAGCCGCTGCCTCTATCCTCATCCCTCATGCCTACCAACTGCCGTTATGGTGCGTCCATGCCGCAGCGGGCGCCGCCGTCGAAGTGGACCGAACCGGCAGGGATGAAGGCATTGTTACGGTTGGAGGAGCGATTGCGATAAGCCTGGTTGAAGAATGAGCCTCCACGTGTGACACGGTAGGCGCCGTCCTCCGGCCCAGTGGGGTTGCGGTAGGGTGAGTTCTCGTAGTAATCCGGCGCATAAACATCGTAGACCCACTCGTAGACGTTCCCCGCCAGGTCGAGCACCCCATAGGGGCTGGCACCCAGCGGATAGCTGCCCACCGGCATGGTGGTATAGTTCGGTCGGGCCTCGAATTCGTCCGGCAGCCAGGTAAAGTTGAGGTGCTCAGGCGTGGGCTCTTCGCTGCCCCAGGGATAGGTGCGGCCATCGGCCCCGCGCGAGGCCTTCTCCCACTCAGCCTCGGTCAGCAGGCGCGCTCCGCGCCAGGCGCAGTAAGCCAGGGCATCGTGCCAGTTGATGAAAATCACCGGGTAGTCATCAAATTTGCGATTGTCGTAATAGGATGGCCACACACCGAGGCCTTTCTCGCTGCAACAGTCGGTGCGATCTGGCGGCCGGCATGCCCCGGCCTCGACACATTTACGGTACTGCTCGTTGGTCACCTCGGTCAGGTCGATGTAGAAGGCATCAACGTAGACGGTATGGACTGGGACCTCATCGGGGAACCCTTCCTCGCTGCCCATGATGAACTCTCCGGCTGGAACGAGCAGCATCATGGTGTTCTGCGCGTCTCTGATTTTCTCCGGCAGCGGCTTGGGCGACGCGGTAGCTGAGGGCGTCCAGGTCGGCAGAGGTGTAGTGGTCGGGACGCGCGTGGGCGTCGACTGTGGCAGAGAGGTCTGCCGGATTGGCGTTGCGAGTTCGGCTGATTGGGCGGGGGCCACACCGGCACAGGCGGCGAGCATCGCCCCCAGCGTCAGCAGGGCACCCAGGCGTGGGAATGTTAGCATGAGTCCTTGTGGGTAGTTTGTAGTTTATAGTTCACAGTATGCAGATTTTTAGTGATTGGTTTTCAGTGATTAGCTTAAAGACAAAATCTATCAGAAGTCAGCAAAAAACTGTATACCAAGACAGAATAGTAAGAACTGGTCAACTGCCAGCGGCAGCATTATACCCAAACACCGCTTTCCACGCTTGCGAAACAAATTCTATGGGTCGATCTTTGAAATTTAACGCATCATCCGGGATTAGATTACAATTGCGTCTGACGAAACGACCATAGACTTTGAGGGTTCTAGCAATGTAGGTCGTACGACCGGTTCTGCCGACAGTCCACTTCGGACCGTCTCTTGTTCACTCTCACCTGGATCATCTAAGGAACAGCACTTCATGTCGACGTTCATCCCGACCGTCCGTGAGACCTTTCGTTATAAAGGAAAAGAAGGGCAGCTTGCCTGGATTGGGCATCGATTAGGCGGTTTGGGTACGCTGATCTTTTTCATCATCCACGTAGTAGACACGTCGTGGGTCTACTTCTGGCCTCAAGGCTACCATCATGCTATCGTGCTATACCGCTCCTGGCCATTCCAGATCGGCGAGCTGCTGCTGGTGCTGCTCGTGATCTACCACGGCTTGAACGGCCTCCGGATCACACTTATGGACTGGAAGCCCACCTTGTGGAGGTATCAGCGCCAGATGACATTAGGAACTTTTGGCCTGACGGTGCTATTTTACATACCTGCTTTTATCATCATGGGCAGTCATGCCTTAAAGAATCTTCTTGGCATTGAACTGTTTTAGCGGTTAAGGAGCATGTCCGTGACAGCACCAACAAGCTCTCTGCTACACGATAGAGGTCGTTTTGAGGCTTATGCCTGGAGATTGATGCGCCTCTCCGGCATCTTGATCATCCCCCTGGTTTTCGTCCACTTGGCAATTATGCACCTATTCAACAGCGTCTACACCATTGATTACCAGTGGGTGGTTGAGAAGCGCTGGGCGCTTCTGGGCTGGCGAATCTATGATGCCTTCTTGCTGTGGTTTGCCGGGCTGCATGGCTTTAACGGCTTACGTAATGTCCTCAAGGATTACGTTCACCACAAATTGGTCTATCGCGGTATTGTCATAGCGATGCTCACTGTCATGATGGCAGTCCTCGGGCTGGGCACCATTGCGTTGATTGGTGCTCCCTTCAGTCCGGTTTTCTAGACCCCGAAGGATGCTTGAGCACCTTTGTAATGCTCAACACTATTCTCAAGGAAAGAACCTCCAATGCAAATTCACCAATTCGATGCTGTGATTGTTGGCGGCGGCGGCGCCGGTTTGACGGCCGCTCTCCATGCTTCGCGACAAGCTGGCATAGCGGTGATCAGCAAGCTCTATCCCACGCGTTCGCATACAGGTGTGGCTCAGGGTGGCATCGGCGCAGCATTGGGGAATCAAGAAGAGGATCGTTGGGAATGGCATGCCTTCGACACGGTAAAAGGCTCGGATTATCTGGCCGATCAGGATGCCGTCGAGGTGCTGTGTCGTGAGGCTATCGACAATGTGTTTGAGCTGGAACACATGGGGCTGCCTTTCGACCGAACAGAGAACGGCACGATTGCACAGCGGCGCTTTGGCGGTCATACCAGCAACTTCGGGGAGAAACCCGTCCCCCGGGCCTGCCACGCTGCAGATCGCACGGGGCATATGATCCTGCAAACACTCTACCAGCAATGCATCAAGAACAACATCCGGTTCTTCGATGAGTTCCATGTCATCGATCTCATCATGAGCGCCGGTAAACCTGCCGGCGTGATTGCCGTTGAGCTTGCAAGCGGCGATTTGCATATATTTCATGCCAAAGCGGTGATGATCGCCACCGGCGGGTGGGGCAAGGTCTGGCAAATCACCAGCAATGGCTACACAGCTGCCGGTGATGGCGCGTCGATGGTACTTCGCCGTGGCTTACCTCTGGAGGATATGGAGTTCTACCAGTTTCATCCGACCGGTATTTACAGAATGGGCATCCTGATCACAGAGGGCGTACGCGGCGAAGGCGGTGTCTTGCTCAACGATAAAGGCGAGCGCTTTATGGAGGAGTATGCGCCAGGCATCAAAGATCTTGCCGGTCGCGATGTTATTTCCCGAGCCATCTACCTTGAAATCCAACAGGGACGTGGGATCGGGGGTAAGGATTACGTCCATCTGGACATAACACCGGATACCGTCAACAAGTACCTAGCTGCAGCAGGCGCGAGCCGCCGCATAGATCGCCGGCATATTGAGAGCAAGCTGCCCGATATACGTGATTTTTGCCGCACCTACCTGGGGATCGATCCCGTCATCGAGCCAATACCGGTTCAGCCGACTGCTCATTATGCAATGGGAGGCATCCCGACCAACGCCAATGCCGAAGTGGTCATCGATGCAAAGAACAACATCTTGCCTGGCTTGTATGCCGCCGGGGAATGTGCCTGTGTCTCGGTACACGGCGCAAATCGCCTGGGGACGAACTCCCTGGTCGATCTGGTAGTCTTCGGCCGGCGCGGCGGGCAGGCCATGGCGCAGTATTGCAAAGAGGCGGATTTTGTCGCACTGCCCGAGAATCCGGCAGAGGAGATGCGTGCCCGGTTGGATAAACTGCGCCATTCCAATGGTACGATCCGTACTGTTGAGCTGCGCAAAAGAATGCAGCAGACCATGTCTGACTTTGTGGGGGTTTTCCGCGAAGCCAAAGGAATGCAGCAGGCCGTCGATACCATTCGCGAGTTGAAAGAACACTACCAAAATGATTTGAAGATAGAGGATCATGGATACATATTCAATTCCGATCTGATAGAGGCCTGGGAACTCGGCTCACTGCTTGATTTAGCCGAAGTCACTGCCGTATCTGCACTGGCACGTAAAGAGAGCCGGGGCAGCCATGCCCGTGAGGACTTTCCAAAAAGGAACGATGAGGACTGGCTGAAACATACATTGATTCACCGCACAACGTTAGGCAAGCTCAAGCTGGACTACAAACCTGTCGTCATTACCCACTACCAACCTAAGGAGCGTATTTACTGATGGATATCAGACTTCGCATCCGGCGCTTCAATCCTGAGGTTGATCAGGAATCCTATTGGGCTGAGTATGATCTCAAAGACGTACAGCCGGTTGATCGTGTGTTGGATTTGCTTGAGCATGTCAAGGGGCATATTGACGGCACCCTGGGGCTGCGGCGATCTTGCGGGCACGGCATATGTGGCTCCGATGCTATGCGCATCAATGGTCAGAACATGCTAGCCTGCAAAGTGCTGGTCAGAAATCTGGTTCAGGGAGATAAGGGGACTATCCAGGTTGAGCCTATGTTGGGGCTGCCGGTCATCAAAGACCTGATCGTGGATATGGAGCCGTTCTTTGAACACTACCGTGCAGTGGTTCCCTATTTCATCAACGACGATCCTGCGCCTGAGCGCGAGCGGCTGCAAAGACCCGCTGAACGAGAGCGCTTTGATGAGGGAACCAAATGCATTTTGTGTGCAGCCTGTACTACATCATGCCCATCATTCTGGGCTGATAGGACTTATATTGGCCCGGCAGCAATCGTGCAGGCGCATCGCTTTATCTTTGACGGCCGCGATACAGCCGGAGACAGCCGGCTGGCTATCCTTGCCTCAGAAAAAGGCGTATGGCGCTGTAGGACAATCTTCAACTGCACTATGGCCTGCCCCCGCGAGATTCCTGTGACACAGCTTATCGCCGAAGTGAAGAAAGCAATCGGGAAACAGAAACCCTAAAGATGTTGACCATTATTGTTTGCGAGGTCATTACTCTATGGGCGCTTCCATCTTGCTTAACACATCCTTGATACACTTTAAGAAATTTGCCATGAGGTAAGGCTTTGTGATGTGACCGTTGAAGCCAACTTCTTTGATGCGGCTCAGTTCCTCATCCATAGTGTGTCCTGTTAGTGCAATAACAGGTGTGCTAGCAGTCTTTGGGTCCGCTCGAATCTTCTCCAGTGTTTGCCAGCCATCTAGGCCGGGCATAGACAGATCAAGCAAAATGAAGGTTGGTGTCACTGTTTCCAATACCCGCAGCGCAGCTTCACCACCCTGAGCGGTATGGACTTCAGTACCCTGAAACGAGAGCAGTTGTGCAGCAATATTCAGATTGTCGGTGTTGTCATCTACAATGAGTGCTTCCCAGGTCGTTGGTTCATCACTGTTTACCATAACTATACTCCTCGCTATAAGCTTTCTTGACAGGGTGATCTCCTCCCGGATTATTAGCCTGTGTACCAATACTTTACCGGAGACTGACTTGTCGTAATTATAGTGATATTGTACCTTTACACATATCTATGTTCATGAAAGTATCTTAAAATTGTCGTTAAGGCCGCAACTTTGCGGCATATGCAGCGTATAAATGATAGACAAACAATAACAATACTGCTTTAAGTAAGGAGCAATAACGTGTCACAAAATATTCCTGATAACGAAAAACCGAAAGAAGAGTCTGTAGACCTTGCTGCCGAGTTTGCCGAATTAGGCAAAAAGATTCGCAGCACCATTGAGACGGCCTGGACAAGCGAGGAACGCAAGAAGATCCAGTCCGAGATCAAAGACGGGCTTGAGCGTTTTGTTAAAGAGGTGAATGAGGCTTTCAAGTCCGCACGCACTTCTGAAACCGGCAAGAAGGTCGAGTCGGAGATAAAGCGCGTGACCGAAGACATCGAAAGCGGAAAAGTCGCCAATGAAGTGAGAAAAGGTTTGGTCACCGGGCTGCGCTCACTTGGTAACGCCCTCGATAAAATGGCGGATAGCTTCAGTGTGGCCGAGGAAAAGAAAGACGAAGCTCCCAAGAAGTAGAGCTTGCAAAAGCCACCGACAAACTCCTGTTTCACAGATTTACCTGTTGTAATAGTCGACGGCACGGATGGGTAATTTCCGTCCGTGCCGCTGCGATAAAATACTTTAAGGAGTTGGCGTCTTGCTCGGCTTGGGTGTAGATGTCTTGGGCGGGGTAGCCGTTCCCGATTTGGTCGGTGACAGGGTCGATGTGCCGGTAGGTGTTGGTGTCCTGGTTGGCGTTTGTGTAGCCGTACTGGTTGGCGATGGTGTACTGGTTATGGTCGGCGTTGGCGTAGCTGTCCCTGCTCCCATCTCGCGATAGACCTGCGCCAGTCGTTTTTCCATCTCTTTGGTGAAGGGATAGTGATATACCTGATCCCAGAACAGCACCCACTCGTATTCAAGTGCTGCCCGATCGTAGTCTCGAAGTGCCTCAAGAACCAGACCTCGATAGTAATGGCGTGTCCCCGTCTCGCCGATCTTCAGCGCAGCTTCGATGTTCAAAAACGCATTGTTGAGATCTCCGACCTTGTAGAAGGCATAAGCCTGATTCTCCAATACAAGTGCTCGCTGCTCCTGCTCCAATAGCCCAAGACCATAAGTTGAAGACGCAGTTGAGATGGCCTTATTCCACTCCTCATCGGCTACCAGTGCCTGCACGTACAGCGTCTCAATGTCCGGCTTGCTAGGCGTCTCTTGCCGGACATACTCTAAATCCTCAATTGCTTGTTCGGCATCACCCAACTCGAACGAGCAAATGGCCCGCCCATAACGGGCCTCGTAGTTCTCCTCGTCGTCTTCCAGAGAGTCTTCCAGATCGGCACAGGCCTCTGCATACCTGCCCTGGTCGATGTATAGCAGTGCCTGTGCCACCAAAGCATCGGTGATCCTGCCGGAAAGCTGAAGGGCTCGCCTGTTGGACTCTATTGCCTCAGAGACGCGTCCCTGTTTGTTGTATACCTTTGCGAGCAAAGCCCATGTCTCAGCACTGGAAGGGTTGATCTGTTCAAGGTAGTCTTCAAGCACGATGACTGCTGCGTCCTGTAACCCCAATGCCATCCGGCCACGGGCTAATAACAGCGCCACCTCCTCGGAACTGGGATCAATATAGTGGGCCAGGTTTCCGAGCTCGGTGGCTTTGCCGGTTTCGCCAGTAGTCAGAAGAATCTCGCCTTGCATTACCAGCAGGTTGACATCATATTTATTACCACTTGCCTCTTTGCCGTCTTCAATGGCTGTCAACGCAGCATTGTAGTTTCCTTCGCGCAATTCGAGCTCCGCCAGCGCAACATAAGCCGTCACCAGCTTGGGGTCAAGCTCAAGTGCTCTCTCGATAGATGTCCGGGCCTGGGCATTCGCGCCTTCCAGTGTGTATATATATCCCATCCCAACATGCAGCGGTGCAAACCCCGGATCACGTTCAAGGCCGCCCTCTAATGCCAGCTTGGCCTGTTCGACGTCACCCAGGTAGGCAAACGACATCCCCTCGACCCAATAGCCATCGACGGAGTCATCGCCCACATCGCGTGCCTGCTTGACGAACTCAAGCGCCTCATTGTAATTGCCGCTGAAGAACGACGATAATGCGTCTTTCATGGGCGGGCTTGAGGGATGCGGCGTGTTAACATAAGGGGAGGTGGGAGTAAGCTTGCCATAGCGCAAATCGGCACGAGGCGCATCAGCCGCAGCAATGGTTGGCCCGGGATTGAAGGGGGTACCTTGGGGGGTGGGCGTACGTGTTGGGCGTGGTGTGACAGTGGGTGTAATGGTTGGCCCTGCTGTCCCGACTGGGCCAGTGGAAGCTGCCTGTCTTTTGCCGGGCAGCGAGCGTATAGCCATGACAACGATCACAATTAACAAGACCACGCCCACTATACCGCCACCGATCATCATCATCTGTGGGCTGAAGGCGGTCACGGCCGGCCGCGCACGTTGCCGAACCTTCTCCGGCGCTGCCCAGACAATGTCCAGCGTACCCAGCTGTTCTTCCACGTGCAGGGATTGCAGAATATCTTCTGCGGCCCGCTGCGCTTGGGTAATCTGGTTGGCGCCAACCAGAGGTATACCATCGGGTGCGGAGATTGCAGTTGCAGCGGCAGCCTGGGCTGCCGGGGCAGCGGGCTGGCCGCCCAGTGCCTGCAGCCCTTTGATGGCCATCTCGTTCTGCGGGTTAATGGCCAAAACCTGCTGAAGACAATAGGCACGCTGCTCGTCATTCTGTACTACGCTGCTCATCCACAACCAGGCTGCTTCACTTTGTGGATTGATCTTAATAACCTGGGCCAGCCACTGGCGGGCTTCTTCAGCCTGCCCTGCACGAGCAGCAGCTATGCCACGTTGTAGGAGTTCATCCTGCGTAGCCATATATTTGCACCTTGATCAGTCTCGGAGATGATACCGTTAGAAATATCCCGTCCTGCGTAATTTCCTGGTCACCCCATCAGAACCGGATAGTCATGGCCTCATTGTACACCAGCCTGCCGGAAAGCAAAATGGGGGAACGACCTCCGGTCGTAAGGGGTTGGGGGATGGGGAAACAACCTTCACTTATGGGGAATAGGAGTTCGGAAAGACATAAGGCAGGGGTTAGTGCAACTTGATCCTATAGGAATGTCCTTATTTCGGTCTAGCCTACATTCAAGTGTCTAAGCTGTGTCACCAAAGTGACGAGTGCTGAGTGCCGAGCAACCCGGGAACGAGTCCGGACTCGTTCCCAAACGCTTCTAATCTTGTTTGCAAACGAGTCTAGACTCGTT
>JAFGMS010000090.1 GCA_016927375.1 Anaerolineae bacterium | reverse complement strand
CAGATTAAAATCTGCACTTTACCGGTTACGGATGAATATCGACGGATGGATACCCATCCGTAACCGGCGTCGATGTAGAGCATTTGTCCAATGTGACATTGTCAAGCTACTCAGCTATCAGCTGTTGGCTCTTAACTGTTAGCTTTTGGCTGTGAGATGAATGGGTGAGCAATATAACAGAATGGCCAGACACAGCCGTTTCCGGCTATTAAAACTACTCATCGGTAGTTGAGCAAGCATGACGTTTTACATATTTACCGTATCTTCTCAAAAAGAGGGGAGCCCGAGCATCACCCTCCTGGAGGTTTCAGTGTAGTCACTCTCTCTGAGGTGCCAGTCCGCTAACCTCCGGGAGGGTTTGGCGGACATCCCCTGGATTATTGAGAAGATACGGTAAATGGGTAAACAGGTAAAATAATAAGAAGTGACGAGTTCACAGCCTGAGATTACAAGTTGCAGCTTGAAAAGCTAAGAGCCAACAGCTAAGAGCTGAGCAGTTACATTTAATTTTTTCACTCAATTTCTTCAAGCGCATCGGCGATGGCCATGAGCACTTCGTCAGCGTTGGGCAGCATGGCAAGCCCCTGCCGCAGCGTTGTTTTGCCCTGACTGCGCAGTACATTCGCTGCAAATGCGTAGGCAGGGATCAGGCGAGCGAGTGTGTCTACCACTGCGCTCCAGGCGCGCGGATCATCGTTGAGCTCACCAATGGTGTTATCAATCGACAGCGGTCGGCGAGCATGGGGATCCTGGTAGCTATACGACCAGCGATGCTCTCCCGACCCGACCTCGATCGGCTCTGCGTTCTTGCCGGGCAGATTGACGCTGGCTGTTGTATTGGGCGGGATGACAACCTTGACCTCGATGCTCCCCTCCCGGATCGCCCAGGTGCATTCTGCCATACCGTAAGGGGTGAGATGCTTTGCAGAAGCACGGCTTAGGCCGCCGCCCGGGATCGGCTGAATGGCTAGCCGCCGGTAGCCCGGCTCGGCGGGGGTAAGGCCGCCCACTACCCGGTGCAGCCAATCGGCGATTGCGCCCAGGGCATAGTGATTGAACGAGGTCATCTCGCCCGGGTTGACCGAGCCATCCGGCAGTAGGCTGTCCCAACGCTCCCAGATCGTGGTGGCGCCCATCGTCACCGGGTAGAGCCACGATGGGCACTCACGCTGCAACAAAAGGCGGTATGCGGCGGCATAGTTCCCAATGCTGCACAAAGCATCACAGATCAATGGGGTGCCCACGAAGCCGGTGCCGATGTGGTAACCGTTCGCCCGGACCAATACCCCTAGGCACTCAGCCGCATGTTGGCGCTGCTCGGGATCGGGGAGAAGCCCGAACTCAATCGCCAGGGCGTAAGCCGTCTGGGTATCGCTAACCAAACGGCCAGCAGGGGTGATGTACTCTCTGGCAAAGGCCTGGCGTATTTCGTTGGAGAGGGAGAGGTAGCGAGCTTCTTCCTTTGCCAGTCCGAGCACGTCTGCTGCCCGGCCAACCAACTCTGCCGAGCGGGCGAAGTAGGCAGTTGCCACCAGATGGCGATCGGTGCGAGCCTCTCCCGGTTGGTCTGGCGGTGCAGCCGGATCGAGCCAATCGCCGAACTGAAAACCCCGATCCCAGAGCCGGCTTTCGCCGGCTAGGCTAGCCATCCACTCTACCCAGGCCCGCACGCTCTCGAATTGAGCGGCCAGAACAGCCTGATCGCCGAAGCGTTGGTATAGCACCCAGGGCACGATCACCGCGGCGTCGCCCCAGGCTGCTGCTCCCAGGCTTGGCCAGCTTATTGTGTTAGGGACAACGGCGGGGACAATATCGCCCGCCTCTTTCTGCTCGGCGGCCAAATCCTGCAGCCAGGAGGCGAGAAACCCTGAGACGTCATACAGAAAGGAGGCAGCAGGCGAAAAGACCTGAATGTCACCGGTCCAGCCCAAACGCTCGTCGCGCTGTGGGCAGTCGGTTGGGATATCGAAGAAATTCCCGCGCATACTCCATACGACATTGTCGTGAAGACGGTTGATCAGCGGATCTGAGCAGTCAAACCAGCCGGCGCGTTCCATATCAGAATGGCAGACTACGGCGCGGATATCATCGATGTTCAGCTCTCCAGGCCAGTTGTCAATTTCGGCGTAACGAAAGCCATGGAAGGTGAAACGTGGTTCCCAGGTCTCGACGCCTTCGCCGCGCAATATGTAGTGATCGGTGGCTTTGGCGCTGCGCAGCGGCCGCGTGCACAGCTCGCCGTTTTCGAGCACTTCGGCGTGACGCAGAGTGATCGTTTGCCCTGCCGGTCCCTGGACAGCCAGGCGCAGCCTGCCGACAAGGTTTTGGCCGAAATCGAGGAGGGCGCGACCGGAAGGCGAAGTGAGGATGGCAATTGGTTCAATCACTTCAGTGCGCCGCACCGGTGGGCCGAGTGGCGCAACCAGGGTAGTCAGGTCCCATTCAATCGGACGGACTGTTGTCCAATCGTCGTCATGATAACCTGCTTTCGACCAGCCGGTGCGTTCCAACCGGGCATCGTAGTTCTCCCCGTCATAGATGTCGGTGGAACGAATCGGCCCGGTGGCGGCTCGCCAGATTTCGTCGGTGATTACCCTCTCGGTGGTGCCGTCCGCGTAGGTGATTTCGAGCTGGGCCAGCAGCGCTAAGTGGTCGCCGTAGATGTTGCGTCGGCCCCCACCGAAGCCCAACCGGCCGCGAAACCAGCCATCACCCAGCATGACGCCGATGGCATTGCGGCCTTCGTGCAAAAGGCTCGTGACATCAAAGGTTTGATAACGCAGCCGGTGGTGGTAGCTCGTCCAGCCGGGGGACATCACGTGATCGCCGAGAATGGTGTCGTTAAGTTGAGGCTCATATACACCGAGGGCGGTGATATACAACCGCGCCAGATGCACGCCTGCGCGCACGTCGAACTCGCGGCGCAGCAGGGGGGCCGGCTGGGCCTGGCTGATATCCTCCTCCCAATCCGGTGTGATAAAACGTGCTGTCCAATCCTGCACATGAAACAGTCCCGCCTCAACGGGAACCGGCTCGCTCCAGGGGGAAGGCTGCCCATCCATACCCCAGACGCGCACCCGGAGGGTGAGACGCTCGCGGG
Source organism: Anaerolineae bacterium (assembly GCA_016927375.1). Lineage (GTDB taxonomy): Bacteria > Chloroflexota > Anaerolineae > Aggregatilineales > UBA3940 > JAFGMS01. The sequence goes on along the minus strand of JAFGMS010000090.1, from coordinate 8,320 downwards.
AAGTGAGCGGCGCGAAGGGCCAGGCAACAAATACCGATTGGTCGCTCTCGACGCGCCCAGTCTGACTGCGTGTTTTGCCATTTGCATCGTAAGCCTCGATCTCGTAACCCGCCTGGCGCCATCCCTGTATCTCGGTCTCGACCATCCAGGATAGCCGGGGGCGATCTGTACCGATGCCAAGCGCTCTGCGGAGATGCTCGATGCGAATCTCTGAGATGGTGACTACGGATTTGCTACTATCGGAAACTATCTTGCTTTGTGCCATTGAAGATTTTCTCTTGGTTTGTTTAGATTTATTGATACTCTGTGGGCCGGTCTCAGACATTGGTAAAACGTAATACGTGATAGACAGAAGAGCACCGGCTGAGCGATTGGTGCTCTCTCCGCCCTCAAGTCTCATGCCTCATCCCTTGATCGCGCCTGTCGTCATTCCCGCAACAATCTGCCGCTGGAAGAACATGAACATGATAAGCGGCGGAATAGTGATGATGACCACATCTGCAAAGAGCAGGTTCCATTTCGAGCTGAACTGGCTCATGAAGCTGTACAGCGTCAGCTGCACGGTGACATTCTGCGAGCCAGGAAGGAAGTAAAGCGGTAGAGTGAAGTCGTTATAGATGAAGACCGCCGAGACAACGATCACCGTCACAATGGCCGGCCACAACAATGGAAGAATGATGGTAAAAAACACCCGCAGCGGAGATGCGCCGTCCATGATGGCAGCCTCATCGAGCTCCCTCGGAATGGATGCCATAAACGCACGGAGGACAATCACTGCAAAGGGTAATTGGAATGCGACTTCAACCATGATCAGGCCGAAGACTGTCTTATAGATACCCAGCCACTGCAGGGTGAAGATCGTCGGCACAACAGCCGGAGGGATGATGAGCCCGGCGAGCATGATCGCGCTGGCCACTGATGCCACGCGATCTCCCCGGCGCTGCATCACGAAGGCACCGAAGGCACCGAAGAAGACAATCAAGGTAACCGAGCCTACAGTCAGGAGCGCGCTGTTCCAAAACGCCAAAAGCATTCGTTTGTCGCCGAACATCATAACTTCCCGGATGTTTGAGAACAGATGGAACTGGCTCGGCCAACTGAATTGAAAGAGGGCCGCCTCCGCTGGTGTCTTGGCGGCAGTCAGGAAGATGAACACGAATGGTACGATATAGAGGATACTGATGATGACCAGGGAAGCAGCATCTATCCAGATGCTTTCAATGAATTTCCGGACCGTCATAGTTCGATCTCCATTCTGTTGAAGAACCGCATCAACGGGTATATGATGATTGTGACGAGAATGAAAAGCACGACATTACCGGCGGTCGACAGACCATAGAAACCTGCCTGATACTCCTTGAAGATCACCGACGTGAGTACGTCCGATGCGAAGCCGGGACCACCGCGCGTCATGGCCCAGATCAGGTCGAATGACCGCAGCCCACCGATAAACGCCAGCAGGATGACTGTGAACGTCGCGTTGCGGCACAGCGGCAAGATGACGTGGCGGAACTTGACCCATGTTCCCCCCTCGAGCCGTGCTACCTCGAAGTAATCCTGTGGAATTGAGCTGATGCCTGCGATGAATATGACCGTCGCGATGCCAATGCCTCTCCATACGTCGACCAGCGCCACCGAGTAGAGAGCAAGGCGTGGGTTCCCCAACCAGTCCGGCTGCGGGAGCCCAAGCGATCCCAGGACTGTATTGATGAGTCCGGCAGATGGCTGCATCAGCGCGGCGAATGTGATACCGATTGCGATGGTGCTGACCAGCGTCGGGAAAAAGAGGATGCTCCGGAGAAGCCCCTTGAGCCGGATAATCGACGTGAGCAGCATGGCGAGCGGCAGTGCGATGATGACTTTAAGCCCCATCGTGAGCACGGCATAGATGACCGTATTGCGAAGCCCAGACATGAGCATGGGATCTTCCAGGAACGTGATGTAGTTGTCAAAACCGATGAACGTTGCGTCGAACAGCGACCAGCGGGTCAGACTGAAATAGAATGAGAGACCCGTCGGCACAAGAAAGAACACGCCGAAGACAATCGCCGCCGGAAGATAAAACCAATAAGGATATGTTCGCAGGACTGCCCGCGACTGCATATTACTTGTCATAGAATCTCTCCGTCATCAGTTATATTTTGGCCTCTGAAGGCCGGCTACAGCCGGCCTTCAGAGCACCAGGAGTGAGGGAACGTCAGAATTATTACCAGCCCGGCAGACCAAGCTGCTGTGCTTGTTTCTCGACGTCCTTGTCATAAGCCTCCGCCGCCTCTTCAGCCGTCATCTGGCCGGACCCAACGGCAACGCAGAACTGTTCGAGGTTGGGGCCTTTGATCGGCGAAAGGAACTCCAGGGCAGGGTAGGCGTTTCCGGAGTCTATATATCCGTTGAGGTCGTTCACGAACGGGAGAACGGTGTCGGGTAGCTTTGCTCCCTTTATAAGGTATGGGCCTGCTGGTGTAACAACCGCCGAGATTGCATCAGTCCCATCTGTTGAGGCAACGAACGCCAGGAAATCCTTAGCTTCGTCGATGTGCGAGCTCGTCTGCGGAACATAGAACGCGAGGGGCATCCAGAGGGTCGCACCATTCTTCGTAGCATCGGTACCAGGCTGGGCAAAAAACCCGATATCGTTCACTTTGTCAGGCCAGTTTGTTGCAACTGTAGGCATCACTTGGGTTAACATGGGATATTGGGCGACCTGACCATCGGCGAGCATCTCTAAGCCTTGTTCGAATGTCGTGGTCGCGTAGTCCTTCTGCCACCAGTCATTTGTGAAGCCCTCTTGTAGATGAGTGAAGCCTGCCATCGCTTCGGGAATTGCTGCGTACTTGGCCTCGTTGTTTGTGTAGTCCTCCGCAAAGTCCGGGTAAGCCTGTGTGACATTATAGTTGTCGGCCAGCACGAACAGTTGGGCAGTCCATGAGTCGCCGTATGTTTGAAGCACTGGCGGAATCCCGGCCTCCTTGAGCTTATTGTTGTTGGCTGCGAATTCGTCCCAAGTCTTGGGCACGCTGAGCTCCAGCTGCTCGTAGACCTTCTTGTTATAGAGGACACCTCCGGCGCTCGCAAAGCCGACTGGCACTCCGAAGATTCCCCCATCCTGTGACACAGCGGGGAGAAACGACTCGGCAATGTTGTCAACGAATGGCTCCCGTGAGAAGTCAACAAGGCTCTCGACCGGATGCAGGGCTTGGAGCAGCGAGCCGGAATTGTAGTAGAAGATATCGTTCATCTCGCCAGTCGCAAGGCGCGTCTTGACGAGATTATCAACCTCTGTGCCGCCAGCCGCTGCCACCTCAATTTCGAAGGTTACGTTGGGATGCAGCTCCATATATGCATTGGTGAGCGCCTCGATCATCATCGCATCGTTCTCATTTGCGGCCCCGAGGAGGCTCAGCGTGATGGGGGCCTCGGTGGGCGCCTCGGTAGTGGAATCGCTCGTGGCGGGTTCACTCGTGTCAGAGGCCTCGGCGCGTGTGTTTGTTGCTGGTGCTGTGGTGGCCGTCGCCTGGGGTGTGCAGGCCGCCAACAGACCGATGAGACAGAACGTATACAGGGTTTTATACAACATTTGAACCTTTTTCATGGTCTCCTCCGAACAGTGTTAACAATGGTATTTGAGCGACGATCAGAGTTGGCCTTGAGCGCGACAGCCTTTAGTTCGGTAGTGGGTGCATGAACGACTTCAACTATGAAGCCGGTTTCTATCTGCATGTTCTATCAAATTATTCATGTACCCTTCAGTAGTAGTCTTGCCGGCCGCGATTCTGTATAATGGAAAGAGGCAAGCAAAGGCTCTGAATGCGATACTAGTCTGCGCAGATCGTTTGCTGTTGCCACCCAGGGGATACCGCAATCCACCAAGATATTCGGTATCTCCTCTTCCTTGCGACAGCTTTACCAACTCTGTCCTTCCGATGAACTGCTATTGGCGCAATTGATGCATCGTCACCTCCTTCTTGGTGCTGCCTAGATAGTAGCAGGGGCAGGTCCGGTTGATTCACGGATGATAAACCGAGAAGAAGTCTTTACAGTCTGGTATGCACGATTCGGCTCTTGAAGGCGACTGATTAGCAACTTGACCGCCGTGCAACCCAGAGTTGCTACGTCCTTCGAAACGGTGGTCAGACGTGGCACCAGATATTTCGCCATTGAAATATCATCGTAGCCAATCAACGAGATATCCTCAGGGATGCACAAGCCCGCGTCGCTGATAGCTCGTATTGCCCCAATGGCTAGCAAATCGTTGATTGCAATGATTGCAGTAGGTCGCTCTACCAGTTCCAGAAGCCTGAATGTCCCTTGGTAGCCATCCTCAATGGTTGGGCCACACCGAACAATCAGATCTTCTTCAATCGGCAGCCCCGCTGCCAGCAACGATTCCCTATAGGACTGGTAGCGATCCTCTGCTAGTTCAGGCATTGCCGCTCCGAAAAGCAATCCGATACGGCGATGGTTTAGACTCAACAGATAGGACATTGCTTCGCTCGTAGCGGCGTAATAGTCTGATAGTACCCGGTCCACCTCATAGTGAACGCTGTAGTGATCGCTGAGCTCGACAATAGGAAGGTGTTGTTTGAAGAACTGATTCAGAGAGGCTTGGGCTTCTTCGGAGGCTATGATGAATGATCCCATCAGCATCAAACCGTCAATGCGCCGATGGGACAGGTCAGTGAAGATTGCATCAGCATATTCATGCTTGAGCGCAATATTGGACACAAGCAGGTGATAGCCTTCGTCGCGGGCTTCTTTCTCAACCCCTTCAGCTATTTCCCAAAAGTGAGGGTTGCGAATATCCGGGACGATCAAGCCCAGCGTTTTGGTATCGCCGGAACGGAGTGCTCGGGCACGAGCATCCGGAACATAACCCAATTCCCCGATTGCATCCCATACACGTTTGCGTGTCTCATCAGAGATACTGATGTTGCCGTTCGTCACGTCATTGAGAACGAACGAGACTGTGGCCCGAGAGACCCCCGCCATCTGGGCAACATCCAATTGAGTCGGTCGTTTCATTTGGGATGCATACCTGCTGGTACTGTGTTCGAACATGAACGATTGTCTTGCGTTGGTAATAACACGTGCTAGATAACACGTGTTATTGCTTGGCTTTCAGTATAAAGGAGAACCTGCACGATGTCAAGCGTGTTAACGTTTCAAGGCGTACAGGCAAAGGCCATATTGTCATTCCCGCGAAAGCGGGAATCCATAGCACGGGATACTGTTTAGCCTATCTTTGGAAAACAGCGGTTATTGTGTTGCGAGAAGCTGATCACTGAAAACTGAGCACTTGAATAGCACAAAGCAAAGATTTGTCCATCAAGCCGCCGGAGGCTTATCTGGGCTCTTCTGTTTTCTCGACGAATCCACCAGGGCGGATGTAGGTTACCGGCAGGTCGTCGCCCAGGGCTTCTCGCATGGCGTCTTTCATGATGTTGCCCGAGACATGCATCAGTGTATCGCCGTAGAGCGGGTCGATGCCCATGCTGGCCTGGCACGGGTAATGGTGATGGAGCAGCCCGGCTTGTTCGAGGGCATCGGCCGGCGGGATACCGGCCATCTTCTCGGCCACATAGCGCGCACAACCGCAGCAGGCATCGCGAGTGACTTCTACGTTCCTAACCTGTGTATTCTCCCGATCCACCTCCACGCTGAAGGCTGGCTGCCCGAAGAAACGGGCAAACTCCCTGATTAGCGGGTCTTCGTAAGTGGTGCGCTGGCGCAGCGCATTGATGTGTGTCTCGGTAAGCGAGCAAAAAGGCATCGGGGCGACGCAGGCCACGCCGTCTCGTGCTAACCATTCACCCAGCTGCCGGGCCAGGCCGAAGGGCAGCCAGGCTTGACTGTCGATGGGGGCGATGACCGACCGCGCGCCCGTCATGCGGGCGATGTCGGGGATCATCTCGGCGACGCCGGGCAGCTCGGCCAGTGAAAGGATCAAGTCGGTCTTTGGCAGTGATTCGGGCAGATAGTCCTCCGGGTAATCAAGAATCGGCGGCAGGACTTTAGGCGTCGTCCATACCTCGATGCGCCAATCGACCGGGGCGTGCTTCCCCATATTGTCGACATGCCGCCGCCCATATTCCCCCGTAATCAGCACTAGAATGCGCATATGCGGCTATCCTCTCGTTTACCCCTCAGGGTTCTTGCACTGGAGAGGCCAAACAAGGTGATGCGTGAGACGTGATGCGTAAATATACAAGGCGTGAACAGCAGGTACCAATATCGGAGTGCGACCAATGGCCAAAGCTTTATCACGTACCACGCTTCACGTTTCACTTCAATGTCTTGAGTGTCGTGCTTCACCATCGAGCGCCCTTATATCGGACTGTTCTTGTCCAATCTATACAGATTGTACACCAGGGCCTCGATTTTTGCTTCGACGGGCTCAACCTCCTCGGCGGCAGAAGCCAATGCACGCTGCCCGGCCAGCACATCGAGCCGGGCCAGGCGTGGATCGCTGACATCGATATCAGGCAGCGGGATGTGTGCCAGTTCCGGCTTGCCGAACCGCATGTGCCCGCCGCCGAGCGCCAGCCCACCGAAGATCGCCTGGCACACACGCCCCATCAGCCGTGAGTTCAATACTGCACACAGCGCCCCCGGCGGCCATTGCGCGTCCAGGATGATGGTGGTCGACACGCTGGCCTGCGCCTGTCCGTAATCGACCACTGCCCGCGGGGTCTTGCCCATGCCCGCCACGATGATCTTATGGGCTGCGGCCTGGCTCCGCCGGTGGGGCGACAGAGCGCCGGCGCCGATAGCAGCTCTTTGGTAGGTGGTCTTGAGATAGCGTGCCGGACGCTGTCCCCAGTTTGTGGTATGGTGCCGGATCAGCCCGCTGGTCAGCAGCCTGAACGTGTCTTGTGGCAGGTCTTCCTCTGGCGCATCGAAGACGGCCGGGCGCAGAGCGTAGGCCTCGCTGACCGTCAGGCCGCCGGCTAGCGTCGCCAGCTCGCTCAGAGGGATGGCCTCCTCCCAGCAGCGGCGCAGCATATCCCAGTCGGGATCGAGCACCGCGCTCCACGATTGCCCGGGAGCGGCATGGAGATCGGCCTGTGTGGCGCGCCTGAGCGGCTTAGGGGCAGGCTGTGTTTCCCCATTGGTCCACCGGCAAATGGCCAATTCGTCTTGGGGGAAGGGGGGTAAGCTGCGCAGGATTACCGCTGCCGGGTAGACGCTGGCCGTAAAGGGGTTCTGCCGGCTGGCATCAAAGATGGCCTCGACGCTTACCTGCCGGGCGAGCCAGTCTCTTAGCGGGCGGGCATAATCGGCGGAAAGGAGCTTGTTGGGCACCACCAATCCGCATCGACCGCCCTGCTTGCACAGCTTAACAGCCCGCTCGACGAAAGGCACACACAGATCAAAGCTGCCCCTGGCAGTCTGGTAACGGCTGCTTAGCGCAGAGCGGGTGGCCGGGCTGGTGCCTCGCGCCCGCGTGATGGCGCTGGCATAGGGTGGGTTGCCTACTACCACGTCGAAGGGTGGGGCAAGCTCACCCTTCCACAGATCGTCGAGCAGCGCATCGCCGCGCACCAGCCGGCCCGAAAGCATAGCAGGTATCGTGCCGGGGCAGGCGGCCCACAGCCACAGGCTGATCGCCGCCAGCTCAACCGCCATGGGGTCGCTGTCCACCCCGTGCAGGCACTGTACCGCTGCCCATTGCACCTGTGCGGTGCTCTGCTCAGGGTCACGTTCCCTGATTTGTTCTGCGATTACCCTGGCGGCGGCAAGCAGAAAGTGTCCGCTGCCCATGGCCGGGTCGAGAATGCGCGGCAGGGGCGATGCATGTGGGATTACCTGCCGGGCAACGCACTCGGCCAGCTTGTCAGGGGTGTAGTAACAGCCCCGTCGATGTCTGTCGGGCATCAGCGCCGTGTAAACGTCACCCAGCAGTGTGACATCCATCTCTGATAGATCGATCCCTTGCAAATCTCCCGATACCAGTTGGCCTGCTTTGATGCAGGAGCTGTCCTGGCCTCTGGTGCTGGCCATCTGGCGCGCCAGCGCCAGCAGCATCTGCCGAAGCACATCTTCCGCCGGCGTAGTCGATCCGGCCTGTGTCAACATGGCCGGGTAGCTCTGTTTGATCAGGAGATGTTTGAGAGGTTCTTTGTTCACGGTGATTGGCTATCTTTTCAAAGGAGTGGTCTATGAGCAAAAGCTCACCAATGGGAATGAAAATAGCAGCTTGTAAGTGATTGTGGCGTATGGATTCCCGCGAAAACGGGAATGACAGAATTGGCGAAGGCCGGTTATGTTGAGGCTTGTGATAGCAGTAGGCACATACAAAGCACAAAGCTTTTAACTCGTT
>JAFGMS010000089.1 GCA_016927375.1 Anaerolineae bacterium | reverse complement strand
TATGACGCTGGTTACGGATATTCATCCGTAACCGGTAGTGGGCAGATTTTAATCTGCGAGCCTTACTACTCCAATGAGCCTTTGTATATTGTGCGCGGCCATAAATGACGCTTTTGAATTCACCGCAGAGTCACAGAGAACGCAGAGAAAACCTTATAAAAACTCTGCGAACTCAGCGTCTCTGCGGTGAGAAGAAAAATGCGCATTTGTGCCCATCGCGAGTATATCTTAAGTGTGTCGTCGGATTAAAATCCGACCATTACGGGTGACGGATACATATCCGTCACCCGCGCAGAGTGTAATGTGACATTGTCAAGGTTCTTGGTGTTTAGTCTTTGCCGGATAACCGTGCACCTGTCGCTATGCACAAAAAAACTGATCACGGATCACTCTATGGGGGTAATGGGACCGACAGTCACATGTTCTCAGCAGCCTCTGAGGCAAGCTGGTGCCGGCTAACCGTACAAGCCGTGCTTCTTGAGCGTCTCCATCACCTTCTTCTCATCAAAAGTGGCACTCACGTCGCCGTTGATGTCAAAGGTGGGCGTGGTGCGGTTGCCGTTGTTCCACTTCATGACCTGCTGAGCGGCCTCCGGGTCGGAATTGATGTTGACTTCGGTGTAGGGAATGCTCCGCTCGTTGAGCCAGGCACGTGCACGGCGGCACTCGGGGCACCAGCTGGTGCAGTACAACACCACGCCACCGCTCGGCAGCGAGCCGCCGGCTGCCGGCTTCTCGGCCTTCGGCTCTTTGGCCGCCGCATCAGGATCGATCTTGCGCAGCTCGGCCAGCAGCACTTCGTTGTCGGGCTGCATGTCGATGTCATGAATGTCGATGTAGCGGAGGATTCCCTGCTTGTCGACAATGAACAGGGCACGCTCGGATGTCCCGTCGGAGCGCAGCACGCCATAGGCTTGAGCCACAGCGCCATGCGGCCAGAAATCACTGAGCACCGGATAGGTCACCCCGTTGAAGGTATCGAGCCACGCCTTCAGGCAGGGCACTGAGTCGACACTGATGGCAAAGACCTGAGCATCCAGCGCCGCGAACCTGGCCTTATCAGCCTCATACCACGGGATCTGGCTCGAGCAAACCGGCGTCCAGGCCAGAGGGAAGAAAGCCAACACCACGTTCTTGCCACGGTAGTCACTCAGACGAATGTCCTTATCCAGATGGCTGGGTAGGGTGAAATCGGGGGCGGGTTGTCCAACGGTCAGATGTGTCATAACAATCTCCTTGTCGAATGGATTATCTCGGAATTCACCTGGGTAGTTACATGGTTCGCCCCAAGACTACTGGCTAAGATGGGCATTTTCCCTCCTTCGTCTGTCTGTGTTGCCATCACCAATCCATTCATCCCCCGCCCGCGCAGCTTGGCCTGGCTCAGAGCGCTACTCACTGGCCTGATGCCTGCCGCCACCGGCAAAAAGCCACAAATATCCAGATACTGGAACTCAGCAATCAGCACATGGAGACTCCCCTATGCGTATACGGGAAATACCTACTGCACATGCGCACTATCTTGTACTATGATTAGGGTAATAAAGCAGCTCTTTGTCTTCCATTCCCCGCATGGTGCAGTTCTTGTTGGATCGCCAGAAGAAGGCAAGGTAACATGATCGAAGTTTGTTGATACTTTGGATAAGGAGTATCCCGTTGGATTTCGACGTCAAATCACCCTATCTACGTGCTCTACGTAACCGAATCAGCCTGAAGCACACGCCCTTCAGTGATCGCGGCTCTCGCCTGCTCGTCTACGCCTCGGAAAATGGTGAGGGTTTACAGGTCAGGCTGGCAGAGCGCCTGACCAACATAGAGCCCGGGCTGGAGGCTTATCTCAAACGCCCCCCTTTTATCGAAGCATTATGGCTTATCGATGCTGAGGGTAACCATCTGGACTATGAAATGGTTACCTACCCACACGCTGTCTTCTTCAAGACCCGGCTTGGCACCTTTGGGCTGACCTTTCAGAATAGCCAGACATTCACGATTGGCCTCCCCCACGAGGTAACAGCGGGTGTCTGCTTCATCGTTGCGCCTCATGCTGTGCACCAAACCGAAAATGGAGGCGATATCCGGGCGGTGCGCAACGTCAGCTATCGAGCCAACACCAGGGTCATCAGTAATTCAGTATCAGCCAGCGATCAGGGCTACAAAGTTGAGTTCATTGTCAAGAGTGATGGCGACTCGGCCATCGCTGTGGGTATTCGCGAAGACACTCCGCATACCAGCCAGCTGGTGTCATTCCACGAGGCACTGGTGGCCGCTGAGAACCGCTGGCATCGCTGGTTCTCGCAGGCCCCGACAGTCGACATCAGTTACCGCAAGCAGTACCTGTATGCCTGGTGGATCATGGGTGCCAACCTGGTGCAGCCACATGGGTTGCTCTCACACGAGGCAATGATGCCATCGAAAGGTCATTATGTGGGTGTATGGCAATGGGATGCCTATTTCCATGCCCTGGCCTACCGCCATGTAGATGCGGATCTGGCCGAAAACCAGTTCCGCATCATGCTGGCCCACCAGCTTGACGACGGCATGATCCCGGACGCAATCTACGATGAGGGTGTGGTAGCCGAGATGGACAGGCCGGTGCGCGCCGAAGTCACCAAGCCGCCCATTGCAGCCTGGGCTGCGCTCAAGCTTCACCACACGAATCCAAATCCCCTCTTCTTACGCGAGATATACGGGCCGCTGGTACGCTGGAACTCCTGGTGGTTTGGTATGAACGATGATGACGCCGATGGGCTGGCTCAATACAACCATCCTTACTCATCCGGCATGGATAATAGTCCACTGTGGGATGATGGCATGCCAATCGAGTCCCCTGAGCTCAACACGTATCTCTGTCTCCAGCAGCAAGCGTTGGCAGGGATCGCCGAAGTGCTCGGCATGAGCTCGGATGCAGAAATGTGGCGACGCAGAGCCAAGTCGATGACACGGCGAATCGTCGAGCATTTCTATGATGAAACAGCCGGCGTATTCTGGGCCACGCGGAAACACATACCGGTCAAGATCATGACGCCACTCAGTCTGTATCCGTTAATGACGGGCTATCTGGAACAGGCTGTCGCGCAGCGTCTGGTAGATCACTTGGACGATCCCGATCAGTTCAAGACTCAGCACCCTATTCCAACTGTGGCCATCAACGATCCGAACTACAATCCGGAGGTGATGTGGCGTGGCCCGACCTGGATCAATATCAACTATCTGTTCATCAATGGATTGTTGCGGGCCGGCTATGAGGATACAGCCCGCGAACTGCGTGACCGCACATTGGACTTGATCATGAAACACAATGACATCTACGAGTACTACAATCCGGAGACGGGCGATCCGCCTCCCAACGCAGCGCCACTTTTTGGGTGGTCAGCCGCCATATTCATCGATCTGGCCATTCACGCCAGCCGAGGCGGAATTATCTGACTAG
>JAFGMS010000008.1 GCA_016927375.1 Anaerolineae bacterium | reverse complement strand
CTCCTCTTTTGACTGACAGAATGGTACCTCATCACTTGCTAATTGTTAATGTGCATTACACGGAGTTTTTATCCGGACAGTATTGATCTACTGCACACTCGACTCTTGCAACTGAAACATACTCGTTTGGTTTCTCCGCAGTTCAGACAAATATAGGTTGCAAACCCGTTCTCTGCCTTCCCACACCCTAGCATCTTCTCTACCTCTGCCAACTGATCCGGGCTAACCTCTCCTTCATACTCCTCCTGGTATCGTTGCCAGTTGTCTTTGTCCTCCACTATTGTCCTGAATGTCCATTGCTGCCTTGTCTCTTCCATTCCTCTAGTTTTACGCTATTCTTGCCTTTTTACCACTTCTTGCCTTTTCTCTTCTTGTTTTTATACTTTCCTATACGACAAGAAACTGGAACACAAAAAACGCCAGAACATTGCTTTCCGGCGCTCACTAACCTATTGACGATTGCCAATTGACGATTGAAAAACAATCGGTTCAACGCAAAGCAAAACGTAGGTTGAATTGTTGGTCCGACCGTGCCTCGATCCCGGAAGCTGAGACCAAGAAAGAGATATGGTACTGGAACAATCAGTCCAAATGGGGCGACAGTTTCTCCAGCAAACGATCTTTGGGTAGGGCGCCCGTGATCCGCTCGACGGCCTGTCCATCTTTAAACAAGATCAGGGTAGGAATACCCATCACACCAAAGGCTTGCATAACGTTGGGGTTGGAATCAGCATCAAGCTTGGCTACTTTAAGCTTGCCATCGTACTCGCGAGCCAACTCGTCCACCGCCGGCTCGATCATCTTGCAGGGCCCACACCACTCAGCCCAAAAATCGACCAGCACAGGCTCGCTGGAGTCGAGCACGTCAGCTTCAAATGATTGATCGGTTACTGCGAATGGTTCTGCCATGAATTCACTCCTCTGAAAACAGTAATGAGTCGTGAGTGATGAGTCGTGAGTTAAAGCCCCCGACACATACTCCTCGATAATAGCCATCGTAGGTTGGGTGGCAGCTCAGACACATATGTTTCTTAAGCTTGTATTCTCGCCAACCGCCATCCCACACTTTGAACATTTTCCTCTCTTTGTAACGGCACTCGTCTCCTGACGAACTGTCGTCCTGCCTGTCAGGCAAAAAGAATCGTACCACGCTGACTTGCGGGAAACAAAATGATCTTCCTCTTCATTCAAGGCTAAAGATCATCAGGGTCTACGCCTATCTCTTCCAGCAGCTCGCGGGCCGATTCGACATCGGGGCCGAAACGGCGCACCGCCAGGAAAGCCTGCAGATCGGCAACCGCCTTGATTTCCTGTCCATCATCGGCATAGATCATACCACGCCAGTAGAGCGCCGGAATGTAACCGGCTTCTATCCGGCTGTCCATATAGTCCAGCGCCAGCGATACACTCCCCTGCCGCCAGCGTACAAGACCGTAACCAAGAAGCAGCGCATCGCGGCTGCCATACTCGAACACCTGTTGGGCCAGATAGGTAAACGCGGCATTGACATCACTACGGGCCATCGCATCGGCGGCATAAGCCATCGATTCGTAGGCCTGGTTGACCCCCGCCGCGCCAGAGAGGACGCCCAGCTCACCCGCCTTCTGGAGATCCTCCGAGGCCTCATCATAACGTTCCAAGGCGATCAACGTGCGGCCGCGCCAGTGGTAGGCGCTGTAATGGGAGTCGTCGTGATCGATCACTGCAGCGAAGTCCGCCATCGCCCTCTCTGCATCGCCCAAAGAGAGGTAGGCCAGACCGCGCTCCATCAGCAGCCCGGCTGCATCCGGATGAGCCTCCAGCCCTGCTCCGGCAATCTCTATCGCAGCCTCGTATTGGCGCGCGCCAGAGGCCGCGCCGGTCACATTGATCCAGGCATACTCACGGTGGGGATCGAGGGCCTGGGCAGCCTGGAGATCATCGACTGCCGCATCGGCCTGCCCCAGCCGGGCCTTGATCGTCGCTCGCGCTACCAGCAAATCAGGATCTTCGGGCTCGAGCCGGACCATCCGGTCATAGACGCCGGCCAGGCCGATGTAATCTCCCTGCTGTTCCAAAAGCAGGGCCCATTGACGAAGCGCCTCCCAACTGGAGGGATCAACCTCAGCGGCCCGCTCCAGATAGTCCAGGGCGGCTTCCCAATCACCCTGGCGCTGCAATAAGGCTGAGAGCCCCAACAACGGCTCAACGCTGCCGGGGTACAGGCTAGCCAAATCGCTGTAAGCAGCCTGTGCGCCCTCCAGATCGGCAGCTGCAGCCATGGCCAGGGGCGTTTCCATCAGTTCATCAAGGCCCGGCCCCGATGTAGGGCGCGGCGTACGTGTGGGCGTGGGGGTGCGCGTAGCGGTTGGCTTACGCGTTGGAGACGGCGTGCGTGTCACCGTTGATGGAGCAGGCGTTGCCGGTTCAGCCGAACAAGCAGCTAAGGCAGACAGCAACACCCCCCCTACCCCAATCATGCACAGCAGCAGAGCAGTCCGCCTGGCAACCTGGTTCATCTTGACAATCCTCGCTTCCACTCATCGAGCAACGCCACGACTTTCTCAGGTGTCTCGGCCGCCTGCCACAGGGCCAGGTGATCACTGTTGATATACTTGCCCTGATTGTAGAGACGCATCAGCACATCGACCCAGAAATCGCCCAACAGAATGAGCGGCTTGTGCTTGATTTCATCAACCTGCAAGAGACTCCACGTGAGTGCTACTTCGCTGAGCGTGCCAATACCGCCCGGAAGAGCAACCGCCGCATCACAGTGATCGACCAGATGCAAGAGACGCTCACGCAGTGTATCGTAAGGGATCACCTCGTCGTTGTAGGCATTCGGACCGCTGCGTCTGCCCGCCCCCTCGAAGCGGCTGACCGTCACACCGATCACATGTCCCCCGGCCAACTTGGCCCCTTTGCTGACAGCCTCCATCATCCCAAAGTAGCCGCCGGTCATCACGGCGTACCCCGCCTGGGCCAGCAGACTGCCCAGGTGCTCGGCGGTAGCATATTCCGGATCTGCGGGGCGCGCCATCGACGCGCCAAAGACGGTCACAACAGGTTGTTCGGTCACAGTAAGGCCTCTCCAATGTAAGTTCAGTGGGATGATAGCAGGGGTCGATAAGATGCGCAAAGCCCACTTGCAGAAATTCGCTGCCGGTGCAAGATGAAGTTGAACTACACCACCCACGCTCAGAGCTAGCTGTTAGCTTTCGGCTCTTAGCTTTCAGCCATCGCCCTTTACACACCCTATGTGAAATCGGAAAGATGTCTGATGTAAAATCAGATGGTAAGTGCAAGACAAAAACCAATAGTTCATCTGTCTACATACTTAACAACCATAAGCCACAGGCGGTAAGCTGAACGCTTCCATGAAAGGCCCCCAAACACTATGATCCCTAACCAATGGTATGCCATCCTGGACTCTCGCGAAGTACGGCCCGGAAAACTCGTCGGTGTCAGGCGCATGGGCGTTAACCTGGTAGCCTGGCGCGATGACGAGGGCCAGATCGTGCTCATGCGCGATAAATGCCCGCATCGTGGCGCAGCCTTGAGCCTCGGCAAGCTCGCCGACGGTCATATCCAGTGCCCCTTCCATGGCTTCCGGTTCGATCCGTCTGGGGCCTGCGTGCTGATACCCGCCAACGGCAGAAATGCGCCCGTGCCCAAGGCATTTCGCGCTCATTCATTCCCCGCGCGTGACGAGCACGGGCTGATCTGGATATGGTGGGGCCGGCCGCGCGAGGATCTGCCTCCGGTGCCCTTCTTCGATGATCTGGATGAGTCGTTTGCCTATGGCACCTACGCCGTGCACTGGAATGCCCACTACTCGCGCGCCATCGAAAACCAGCTCGATGTCTCTCACCTGCCCTTCATCCATACCAACACCATCGGGCGCGGCAACCGAACGGTGGTCAATGGCCCGGTTTCGGTCCTGGAAGATGACGAGCTTCACGTCTGGGTGATGAACAAGGTAGATGCAGGTCAGCTCGCTGCCAAGCCCAGCGATGTCTCCAGGCCCGACTATCCGCCCCTGCTGCGCTTCCGCTTTCCCAACGTCTGGCAAAATGCGATTGCCCCCGACCTGCGCGTCTTCGTGGCCTTTGCCCCCATCGATGCCGAGAATACCATGATGTATCTGCGGTTCTACCAGCGATTTATCAAAGTTCCCCTGCTGCGCGAGCTGGTCTGTTGGGTAGGTGCTATCGCCAACAATCGCATCGCCGGCGAGGACCAGCGCGTGGTCGTCACCCAGCAGCCCAAGATATCCGGGCTTGGTATTGGCGAGAAGCTCATCCCTGCCGATCAGCCCATCATTCGTTATCTCAAGCATCGCGGCGAGCTGATCGACGCGGCAGGAGACGACTGGCAGCCATAGGCGCCCATCCAGGCCCTCGCTGCCAACCCTCGATGGGAGAACGAGGCCAAAGACATAAGGCGTCTCAGTCTAACCGGAGGGCCCGCGGGTTTGACCCGCACACCCGCGGGTTTGACCGGAACGCTCGCGGGTCTGACCGTAACACCCGCGGGCTTGACCCGCACACCCGCGGGTCTGACCGGAACGCTCGCGGGTTTGACCGGAACGCGCACGGGTTTGACCGGAACGCGCACGGGTTTGACCAGAACGCTCGCGGGTCTGACCAGAAGGTCCGCGGGTCTAACCGGAAGGCTTGCCGGTCAAACTGGACACGATAGTTTTTTGACTTTTCCGCGCTCCGATGCTCCTCGTTCAGGTAGCCGCAATCCCCAGCTTCTATCTCTCCTCTTTTTCTGCCGTGCAGATCGGGTTACACTAAAAGAACCCTTTATGAAGGAACATCCCATCAAACGTGAGATGACCAAGCACCAAGAACTAATCACTAACAACTATCAAAGAAGAGAGGCGCGACATGTCGCAGCAAGGTGTCACCCCCCGGTCTAAAGATTATTCGAAATGGTATACCGATGTTGTTCTGAAGTCGGAACTGGCCGATTATGCGCCCGTGCGCGGCTGCATGATCATTAAGCCTTATGGCTACGAGCTGTGGGAGAACGTCAAGAGTGGGCTGGATACGCGTTTCAAGGCTACCGGCCATCAGAACGCCTATTTTCCACTCTTCATCCCCATGAGCTTCCTCAAGAAGGAGGCCGAGCATGTCGAGGGGTTCTCACCTGAACTGGCCGTTGTGACTATCGGCGGTGGTGAAGAGCTGGAAGAGCCGCTGGTGGTGCGCCCGACCTCGGAGACGGTGATCGGGCACGCCTTTTCGCAGTGGATTCAGTCTTACCGCGACCTGCCGCTGCTGATCAACCAGTGGGCCAACGTGGTCAGGTGGGAGATGCGCACCCGGCTGTTTCTGCGCACCACCGAGTTCCTGTGGCAGGAAGGCCACACAGCCCACGAGACCTATGAAGAGGCTCAAGAAGAGACGCTGCGTATGCTCGATATTTACGAGGACTTCGCCGTCAATGACGCCGCTATACCGGTGATCAAGGGTCGCAAGAGCAGCCAGGAGAAGTTCGCCGGCGCCGACACCTCTTACACCATCGAGGGGATGATGGGCAACAAGTGGGCGCTGCAGATGGGCACATCACACAACCTGGGCCAGAACTTCGCCAAGGCTTTTGATATCAAGTACCTCGATAAGAACAACGAGCAGCAGTTTTGCTGGACAACCTCTTGGGGGGTCAGCACACGCATGGTTGGAGCGATCATCATGGCCCATGGCGATGACAAGGGTTTACGGATGCCTCCACGCATTGCGCCCATCCAGGTTGTGCTGGTGCCGATATTCAAGACCGAAGAAGAGAAGGCCAAGGTGATGGACGCTGTTGCGCGCGTCGCCGACAGCCTTCTGGCGGTGCGTATTCGTCTGCATGTCGATGATCGGGAAGAGCTGACCCCCGGTTTCAAGTTCAATGATTGGGAGATGCGAGGGGTGCCGCTGCGGATGGAGATCGGCCCCAAGGATGTGGCCAACGGGACGGTAGCATTGGCCCGGCGTGATATCCCCGGCAAAGAGGATAAACAAATCGTCCCGCAAGAGGGGATTATTCCTACCATCATGCGAGTGCTCAACGATATTCAGCACGGTATGCTCCGGCAGGCCAGAAGTTTCCGCGACGAGAACCTTCATGAGGTCAAGGATTACGAGGAATTCAAGAAGGTCATCGACGATGGCTGGGCGCTGATATGGCACTGTGGCACGGCTGAGTGCGAGAAACGCATCCAGGAAGATACCAAGGCATCGTCGCGCTGCTTCCCGCTCGACCTGAACGATGATAAGGAATCGAAGAAAGCCAAGTGCGCTGTATGCGGCAAGCCCGCAGAGGGCAAGGCCTATTTCGGCCGGGCATACTGAACTCAGCATATGGCATATAGCGTGTGGCTTATGGCTGTTGGGTCTCACATCTTAACCCAACCTGCTTGATTGTTAGTCTTTAGAAGACTTGTCTACCTGCAAACTTGCGGACTTGCAAACTTGTAGACAGGAGGGCATGTCACCATGCCCCTGTTAGGTCGTTGGTTTGAGCAAGAATATGCGCGGTTGAGATCGGAGGGCAAGGCGGCGCTGGTTGACCGGTTCGAGCCGCTGCTCGATTATGTCGCCGCCGGGCAGGGCCTGGCCGCCATGAGCAGCATGCCCGATCTGTATGCGCTGGCCGATGCTTTGGGCGAGCCGATCTGGCGAGTGGTGGTCGATTACTACGCCGGCACCGGTGAGGTCTCCTGGCGGGGAAACTTGACCACGGGCCTCGATCTCATTACCTATGCCGAGCTCATGGCCAATCGATTAGTGGGAGCCGGTCATGTGCTGGAGATCCATCTGCGCGAGGCTCTGTTGTATGCCTGGCTCAACGTCGATGGGCCGGGTTATGTTCCGGATATCCTGACCGCAATAGACGAAATGGCAATCGGCGAGATGGGTGCTGCTCTGGCCATCCGCTTCGAGCTGCTACGTGCTTATACCACGGCCTGTAACGGCGATCTTCAAGCGGCCTGCGAGCAAATGCTGAGGGTGCTGTCCAGAATGGATTGGCCGGCGCCCTACCAGTACCGGCACCAGGGATGTGTGTTGGTCTGGATGAACCGGCTCGATGAGGCGGCTGAGTGCTACCGGCTGGCAGTGCTTGGCTACGAAGAACAGGGTATGACCATCGATGCCAACTCAGCGCGGCTCGATCTGGGTGAGACCCTGCTTGCCCTCGATGAGGTAGAGGAAGGTCTGAACGTCTTGCAGGCCGCGCTCTCGGCCGCCGAGCACTCGCCTAATGTCTATCAAGTGGCCAAAGCCCAGGCACTGATCGGCAGAGGGCTTGCCTCCCAAGGAGAGCCCGAGATGGGCGTACAATGGCTTTCACAGGCTCTTGGTACCCTCGATGGATTGGGATGGCTGCGGTCCGAGGCGGAGCTTGCTCTGGAGCATCTCGGCCTGCTGGCCCTGATGGATGTCAAGCATAGTTCCTCAGAGTGGCAGCAGGCCAGAGCCGGTGTAGAAAAACAGCTTGGCAAGCTCAGGTCGAAGGATCTGGGTGCATACCTGGCCAATCTCGACAACTAACTACTGGGTTGAACCTTCGCCTTTTTTCGCAATCAAACCACTTCTCGCTGCAGAGATCGCAGAGGAAATTGAGCAATCACTTTGCGGGTTCTGCGCTCTCCAGGTTGACTCTATACGCACATCCCCAAAAAGCGAACCCACAGTTGAATGTACGCCTATCAGAGACTTGTACGCCCGGCATCAGGAGCCATCGATCAGCATCTCGACGACCGCCTGAGGAACCAGCTCGCGGGATACAACACGCTCGACGAGGGCATCCAGGTGGCTGCGATCAACCCGTTCCAGCAGGCGGGCCAGAAGAGCTTCGCTTAACAGCGCATCTATCTCGGTTATCACCTGCTTGCGTAAGCGGCGCTTCAAGCCACCGTTGTCTTGCAAATGCGTGCGATGTCTATCCAGTGCCTCAATCACATCATCGATGCCCTCGCCGCTCAGAGCATCAGTAGCCTGGATGGGCACATCCCAGCGTAAGTCGTCCTGCTCGGGGGAGGCATCAGGTGGCATGACAACATCCACCAATTGACCATGATGGCTGACCTTCTTTTGCCCCTGACCTGAGGCGTTCAGATCGAGCATCGCGCGCAGCGTGCGAATGGTGTTCTGGGCGCGCGGGTCGTCGGATTTATTCACCACCAGTATATCAGCGATCTCCAGGATACCCGCCTTGATCGCCTGGACATCGTCGCCCATACCTGGGGCTTCGACCACCAGAACGGTATGTGCATGGCTGGCAATATCGACCTCCGACTGGCCCGCCCCTACCGTCTCGATCAGGATGGTATCGAAGCCCGCTCCATCGAGCACCTTGACCACGTCAGCGGTCGCGCGGGCCAATCCACCCAGGCTGCCACGCGTTGCCATGCTGCGAATAAACACGCCCGGATCACCGGAGAGGTCACGCATGCGGATGCGATCGCCCAGAATTGCCCCTCCTGAAAAGGGGCTGGTGGGGTCGACAGCCACGATCCCGACCGTCTTACCTCTTGAGCGCAGTGCCAGGGTGATCTGATTGACCAGCGAGCTCTTGCCTGTGCCCGGCGAGCCGGTGATGCCTACCAAATGTGCCCGCCCGGTGTGTGGGTAAAGCTCAGCCAAAGCGGCCGCTCCATCTGGTGAGTGGTTCTCAACCGCGCTGATCAAGCGCGACAGGGCGCGGCGGTTGCCCTCCAGTACTTCGGTGGCCAGACTCATCGATCACGCGCTCACACCAATGGCTTCATTGATGCGTGTAACGATGTCCTCTGTACTGGAGCCGGGGCCGAAGATGGCCTGCACGCCCAATTCTTTGAGCGCAGGGACATCTTCATCGGGGATGATACCCCCGAGCACCACCACGACATCATCCATGCTGTTCTCTTCGAGCAGCTCCATCACACGCGGCACCAGCGCCATATGTGCGCCGGAGAGGATGCTCAGGCCGACGACGTTCACATCTTCCTGCAAAGCCGCCTCGACGATCATCTCAGGCG
>JAFGMS010000088.1 GCA_016927375.1 Anaerolineae bacterium | reverse complement strand
CAAAGAGGCGCTCTTCGTTCCAGATCCGTCGATCCTTCGTCGATCCTTCGTTTGGAAGCACAAGGAGCCTCTCCTGCCCATTCTGGTTGCTCAGGAAAACTTGACATTGTCAAATTACTCAGCTATCTGGCGCTCTCAACTGTAGCTATGAGTGACACATAAAGGGTAACTGTATTGGTGACAAGTTAAGGCAAGGCGTATGTACCGGTTGGGGGGGAAGATCGAAATTCACCGCAGAGACGCTTTTGTGCTTCGTCAACAACCTTTGTATTGATGGTCTGGCCCTGGGGAAAGGTCAGTTGACTGGTAGGGGAGCAAGATTTTTTGTTGAGCCAACAAACTCTCTCGTTAAGCCAGGAAACTTTTCGACTTGTTTGTAAGACTTCCCGGCCTCTGATTGGCCCTTCACAGAACGTTCAATTGCTTGACTTGTCACTAATAGGGTAAATGGGTAAAACATGAGACGTGACGAGTTCGCAACCTGAGTCACAAGTCGCAGCTTGAAGCTTGAAAAGCTGAAGGCTAAGAGCTGAGCAGTTACCCTACTACTTACAGAGCGTTTCCTACCTGCTGCAACGAGCGTGCTTCCAGTTACAATACGCTCGCCCCAGGTCGATCCGCCCTTTTCCGTAATCCCCAATCCCCAACCCCCAGTGGTATAATGGCCCGTATGAAAATCTCGCTGATTACGACTGTGCTCAATGAGGGCGATTCGCTCTCGCTGCTGCTTGATTCGATTGCCGCGCAGACACGGAAGCCGGATGAGGTCGTCATCTGCGACGGCGGCTCGACCGACAACACACTGAGCGTTCTGGAGCGCTATGAGCGTTCGCTGCCGCTGGTTGTACTCCGGGAGCCGGGCGCGAACATCTCTAAGGGACGCAATGTGGCTATCAGGGCTGCCTCACATGCGGTTATTGCTGCTACCGATGCGGGCGTGCGCCTCGAACCGGGCTGGCTGGAGCACATCGTCGCGCCGCTGGAGGCCAACCCGGGTGTGCTGACGGTGGCAGGCTTCTTCCACTCTGACCCACAGACGCCCTTCGAGGTCGCTTTGGGCGCCACCACATTGCCGGAGCTGCGCGACATCAACCCATCGACCTTCATGCCCTCCAGCCGCTCGGTGGCCTTCCGCAAACCGGCATGGGAGAAGGTCGGTGGTTATCCGGAGTGGATTGACTTCTGCGAGGATCTGATCTTCGACTTTCGCCTGGCGGAGATGGTCGGGCCGTTTGCCTTTGCGCCGGAGGCTGTGGCCCATTTTCGCCCTCGACGCTCGCTGGGAGCGTTTTATCGACAATACAAACACTATGCGCGGGGTGATGGTAAATCCAACCTGTTCTTGCGCCGCCACCTGATCCGCTACCTGACGTACTTTGTTGCCCTGCCGGTGATAGTGCTCACGGGGCTCTTTGCCGGCCCATGGTGGTGGCTGGCGCTGCCGGCCGGTGGCATCTACATGGTCGCCGTGCCCTACCGCAGACTTGTCAGGCAGTGGGGCGATCTGCCTCTCGTGGGTAAGATGGCTGCCGCGCTGTGGGTGCCGGTCGTCAGGATGGTAGGCGATATCGCCAAGATGATCGGCTACCCGGAGGGGGTGGTGTGGCGCGCCAGCCATCACCCACCCGACTGGAGGAAGATGGATGATGCCCAGGGCTAGGACATCGAAGGGGCTTGTGCGGTGGTTAGGAAGCGTTTTTACTGGACTTTTGCCAACTCTGGGATCAGGCAGTTTTCCACAGCAAAGAGCACAGAGAATGTAGAGGAAAAACAAAAAACTCTGCGTCCTCTGCAATCTTTTATCAGATAATATCAAGGTGGAGAGCCATCGTCCATACCGCTGTGAAGAATGGGTCGGCATCTTGGGCGATGACTGCTTGGCGCCGTTTGCGGCCCGGGCCTCGGAGTGGATCGAGCCGACGAACCCGGATATGGCTTATGGCCTTGTAGCTTATGGCGCATAGCTGATAGCATATGGCTTTGAAATGATCACCGATCACCAAAAACTGTAAACTGTGGACTGAGTACCATGAAAATCCTTGCAGCAACACATAACAAGGGCAAGATGCGCGAGTATGCCGAGCTGCTGGCCGATCTGCCGGTCGCGTGGGTATCCCTTTCCGATGTGGGAATCGAGACGGACGTCGAAGAGACGGGAGACACCTTCGAGGAGAATGCCTGTCTCAAGGCTGCCACCTATGCGTGCCAGAGTGGTCTGCTAACTCTGGCCGATGATTCGGGGCTGGAGGTGGAGGCGCTCTATGGCGCTCCTGGGGTGCAGTCGGCGCGTTATGCCGGGCCGGGGGCCAGCGATGAGGACCGCTATCGCCTGCTGCTGGCCAACCTGGAAGGCGTTCCGGACGAAAAGCGCAAGGCGCGTTTTGTGTGCGTCATTGCCATCGCAACGCCTCATGGCAAGGTCTTTACCGCTGAAGGGGCTCGTGGCGGGTACATCATCCACGAGCCGCGCGGCGAGCACGGCTTTGGCTATGATCCGGTGTTCTGGATACCGGGCTATCGTGCCACCATGGCCGAGCTTGAGCCGGAGGTAAAGAACCGCATCAGCCACCGGGCATTGGCGGTCAAGGCCATCAGGCCGCGGCTGGAAAGGCTTGTGAGGTATGACAGCGCGCTCAGTCTCGGCGCAGAGCACAGGGATGAGGCAGAAGCAGCAAGCAACGAGTGATTAGCAGCGAGCAGCGAGTGGAGGGCAACGGGCAACGAGTATGGAGCCATTGCCTAATCGTTGCAATGACCATTTTCCGGTCACCAACCATCACTTACGTGCTAATCTTCGTTTAGCGGCTCCTGCTTGGCGAAGCTTACACCCTGGATGAACCCCAGCGCGCGCTCGGTTTGCGGATAGGCGGATCGCAGGTAGGCCCAAAATTCGGGGCCATGGTTGGCGTAGCGCCGGTGCGCCAGCTCGTGAGCGATGATGTAATCAATCACCCATTGGGGCCAGCCGCGGATGCGATCGCTGATGCGTATATCACCGTCTGTGTTGCCGCCATTGGTACAACTTCCTAACCGCGTGCGCATATTGGTTGCCCAACGGATAGAGGACCAAGACAGCTCGCCATTGAAGTAGCGGCGATTGACGTGAGTGGCACGCCTTTGGAGTTCTTTATCAGTACGCCGCTCGCGGCGCTTATGTTGGTTCTTAAGCTGCTTGGTGACTTCTTCCAACAGTTGGCTAATTTGTCGGTTGGGGACCCGGTAGGGTATACGCATGAGAATGTCGCCATTCTCGTCGCGTACCCACCGATAGGATTTCTTGAGACGCCGGTCCCGTCTGATGTGAACGAGGATCGGCTTGCCTTCCGGGTCAGAGATGGTATGTTGTTTGGAGTCTTTCATAGGTCCCAGCAGTTTCCAGTTCGATTCTGTCTACAGCCACGCATAATCATGGTTGTATGTTGTTAATGGCCAGTACTTCCACATTTTGACCGATATTTGCTATCATGCCTATAGGGAATTATACCCTCTCCTGTAGTATGCGTAGGAAAGCGCATAGCCTTGGTGGATACATGGGTGGGCTGATGGGCATATGTAGACGTTGAGAGGCGCCTATCGAGAAGCTTATCTTCACCGCAGTTACGATGCCGGGCTAACGCCCGCGCCTTCAATAGGTGAAAATGTCCAGGCTAATGTAGTCGGACTGTTAGTCCGGCCGTGCGCACATTGATGCTTGGCCCAATCTATTTTCATACCAGAGACGCAGAGGACACAGAGAAAAACAAAAAAGAAACCTCAGTGTCTCTGTGGTGAATTTCGATCTTCTCCCTCAACCGGTACATACGCCCTGGGCTGATAGAGTGTTAGCTTCAAGTCGTTTATGTGTCCGGTCTTGGCATCTCATGCAAACTGGCTTCAACTAACGGAATCGGAGTACAATCGGGTCAATGAGATCTCAATGCCAGGGATGAGAAGTTCCATCTGATACCAGAGGTCTTTGCCTTCAACCATGGAGATTATCGTCATCAAAGCTCAAGGCTTACTGTAAGGAAGTGATCTATGTCTGAACCTCATCCTATCGATCAACAAAGTGGCATGCCGGCACGAGGCGTGCATATGCCCCGCACATTGGCGCAGGTTCTTAATGAGGCCAATGAGGCCGTTGTACGCGGCGATTTGTCGAGTTATGTTCCAGTTCCAACCGGCTTCGACCCGCTGGATGCTGCCATTGGCGGCGGCTTACAGCGAGGTGAGCTTGTGTTGCTGGGAGGTCCACAGGGAATCGGGAAGACGATCACGGCCCTTCAGATGGCTCGCAATGTTGCCAAGTATAATGGCGTCTATTCCTTTTTCCTTTCTTATGAGCATCCTGAAGCCCATTTGATGAACCGGCTTTTGTGCCTTGAGAGCGTCAATCCTCCAGAAATGCTAACCGATCGCGGCTTGCGCATGAAGGACCTGCAAGACATCATTGTCTCCAAGCGCGCGAGGCTGGCGCTGGGTAAGGACACGACCGGCTCGCTTCGGGGCATCCTGCGTGAGAATCAGAAGACCTCACCCGCATTGGCGCGTATGGCCGAGTATTCTGACCGGTTGATCTTACTCAAGGCCAGTCCGGCAGTGACAACGCTCACCGCTATTCGTGAGATGATCGGCAGGTTGGTACAGGCCACGAATGGCAACGTTATTCTCTTTGTCGATTATCTTCAGAAGGTAGCAATCTATCCGGAGAAGGCACAAGATGAAAATGACAAGGTTACCATTATCGTCGAAGGGTTGAAAGATATAGCGCTCTCGTACAACATACCGGCCCTTGCCATTGTTGCTGCTGATCGGGAGGGTTTGAAGGCTAAGCGGTTGCATCTTTTCCATCTGCGTGGCAGTTCAGCGCTCGATTACGAGTGTGATATTGCCATGATCATGAACAACAAATTCAACATTCTTTCCAAAGACCATGTGGCATTCAATCCCTACCAGGCACGTCAGTATCGCGAATGGGTGATCTTCACGATAGAAAAGAATCGTGCAGGGCAGGCTATGATCGATGTGGAATTTCATCTCCATGCGCCCTATTTTGCTTTTGATCCCCGAGGTCAAATGGTTCAGCAGCAGCTGATCGATGAGAAGATTATCGAGGCTTGAGCAGGAGCTGCATATACAGGATTTGTACAAACACAGGCTTGCATATCCTCTCCACAACAAGCTCAATTGAACTGTAAAGCTGTTTTGGGACAGATCCTTAAGAAGGTGGGCATCAAAGGATGCTTTAGCTCCAAACTGACTTATGTCCAACCACTCCAGCATCACTACCGGGCCACCCGGCTATAAGCTAAAAAGAACGTAACTGCTCAGCTACGTGGCGTGATGTGCTGACAGTTGTAAGTGCTGGGCGATTAAACATCAAATCGCTTGAGTGCTGGGCGATTAAACATCAAATCGCTTGAGTGCTGAGTTTTAGTTTACAGCTCACAGTCCAGCTAAAAGCCAATAGCTGAGAGCTGAGCAGTTACAAAAGGACTTCCTCATGGCACATATCCTTGCTGTAGATGATGATCTAGTGGTCCAGCATGCCATCCGGCATACACTGCAAAGTGAGGGACATACGGTCAGCATTGCTGATGATGGTCAGGAAGCCCTGCAACAGATACTTCATCTGCGTCCCGATCTTGTCATCCTCGATATCATGATGCCTGGTATCGATGGACTTGAGGTCTGCCGTCGTATCCGGGCCAATCCCTTCACGTGCAAGTTACCTGTTATCTTCTTGACTTCAAAGAGTCGTCCACTTGATCGGGTGCAGGGGCTTGATGCAGGTAGTGATGACTTCTTACCTAAGTCTGCTGTCGCTGTGGAGTTGTTGGCGCGTGTACGGGCGATACTCCGGCGAACGGCACCTGACGAACAGGGCGTAGAACCCCAGTCTATCTTTATCAATGGCGTGTCTTTGCGTGTTACCCATCCCGAAGTCAAAATTGGCGAGAACGTCATCCAATTGACGCAGCTGGAGCACCGGCTGCTGGGTTACCTGATGACTCATGCCGGCCAACCGGTATCAACCTCTCAATTACTTGAAAATGTATGGGATTATCCTGGTGGAGCTGGAGATAATGAGACTGTGCGGGTTGCTATCAATCGCTTACGAGCCAAGCTGGACCCCCATCTTACATCGCCCTCTTATATACGTACCGTTCGCGGACAAGGCTATCTAATCCCTGAATAGGCCCTCATTTAGACAGACAGGCTCACAGTTATGGCTCAGCGCGGAAAAGTGGGGTTAGCCTCAGACCCTAAAGTTTTTTTGTATCTTCTCAAAAAAGCAATACCTTCGCCAATTTGGCGTTTGTCGAGTCGCAGTCGGTTGTGCAACTCACGTGTGAGACGTTATGAGTGAAACGTGATACGTGAAAACTAACGAGAAGTTCGGATGCATTAAAATCGGTTCCGGATTTCCCGGAGATGGTTTTATTGTTTTGCTTCATCAGCACGTCTCACACTGTCATTCCCGCGAAAGCGGGAATTCACTTGCATACCTATAGATTCCTGCGGGCATATGTACCGGTTGAGGGGTAAGATCGAAATTCACCACAGAGACACTGCGGTTTCTTTTTTGTTTTTCTCTGTGTCCTCTGCGTCTCTGGTATGAAAATAGATTGAGCCAAGTGTCAATGTGCGCACGGTCGGACTAACAGTCCGACCTACATTAGCCTGGACATTTTCACCTATTGA
Organism: Anaerolineae bacterium; assembly: GCA_016927375.1. Lineage (GTDB taxonomy): Bacteria > Chloroflexota > Anaerolineae > Aggregatilineales > UBA3940 > JAFGMS01. The sequence goes on along the minus strand of JAFGMS010000088.1, from coordinate 795 downwards.
AGGTGCAGGCGTTAGCCCGGCATCGTAACTGTGGTGAAGATAAGCTTCTCGATAGGTGCCCCTCAACGTCTACATATGCCCGATTCCTGCTTTCGGGAATGGCATGACTGGCGAAGGTATTGAAAAAAGAGGGGAAGGACTTTTTGGGCAAGAGAAACCGGGTTTTTCCTCCTGCAAGAATGGCTCCTGTCGATACCGCTTTCGCGGTCGTGATGGCTGTTCGACGACAAAAAACCCGGAAGATATGGATGTTGTTGGCTTGAGTATCCTCTCCGGTGCCCACATGGCCCTCGTGCCGCGTGTGATTGAGCTGTTGAACGATCATGGTATGGGCGATGTGAGTGTGTTAGTTGGAGGCATCATCCCTGACGAGGATATCCCTATCCTTATGCAGCTGGGTGTCCGGGCCATCTTTGGGCCTGGCTCCAGCATGGAGATTATCGTCTCATTTATTCGAGATGCAGCAGCACACAAGCGGCAGCTGTAAACAGCAGCGTTACCGGATTAAAGGGAAAGGCTCACATGTCCGCAACCAGCGCAAAACCGATCACTTTGAGCTATGAACTGTAAACTCCTCTTTCACCACTCACTGTCCGGGTTCGAGAGGTACTCGTGGATCGAGCGGGCGGCTTTGCGTCCCGCGCCCATCGCCAGGATGACGGTGGCCGCGCCGGTGACCACGTCGCCGCCTGCCCACACGCGCGGCTTGGATGTCTTCCCGGTAAACTCATCTGCCACGATATTGCCGTGCTTGCCTGTCTCGATGTCCGGCGTTGTGGCCGGGATCAGCGGGTT
>JAFGMS010000087.1 GCA_016927375.1 Anaerolineae bacterium | reverse complement strand
GACGGTTTGTGTCACCGCCAGGCTGTCTTGATGTCAAATCGTCCCACAAATAACTTCATCTCGCACCACAATCCCGTGAACCATCCCTGATTTTCTATTAGGCTTCGCGATTCAGTGTCATTTTTTCATTTTTTATCGTGCGCGCTGAGTCAAACTCATACTAAAAATTTGTCCTATTCTTTCACGCTGCCCAGCATCATGCCCTGAACATAATATTTCTGAATGAACGGGTAGACACAGATGATGGGCAAGGCCATTAACAGCATGGAGCAGGACTTAATGTTTGCCGCTACCTGCATTGTTTCAGCAGTAACTTCGCCGGGATCGGCCGATGTCGATGCCCCTGTGATGATCGTTTTGAGGTAGTAAGCAACAGGCCACATGTCTTTCTCACCCAGGTAGAGGTAGGCATTGAACCAGTTGTTCCAATAAGCGGAAGCATAAAACAGTACCATCGTTGCCATAATAGGTGTTGAAAGTGGTAGTATGATCTGGAAAAACACACCAATCTTACTGAGCCCGTCAATCTCGCCGGCATCCTCCAGCTCACTCGGAACACTGTTCAGGAAAAAGGAACGCATCAGCAACACGTAATATGTGCCGATCAGTCCCGGAATGATAAATCCAGGAACAGTGTTTTTAAGACCAAGTCTGGTCATCAGAACATAGTTCGGAATGAGGCCACCGCCGAAATACATCGTAAAAATTATGAACGGCCCAATAAATCTATTGGCTTTAAAAAATGTCTTTGACATGGGATATGCCAGCATAGACGATAGCAACACCGAAAGAGTTGTACCTACAAGCGTATAAAAAACCGTGTTTAAGTAGTACCTCTGGAAATCGCCTTTTTGCAGCACCGAGATGTAGGTCGTAAGGTTAAAATCAACCGGAATAATACCAACCAGTCCCTTCATGATGGCGGCTTCGGATGAAAATGACTGCGCGATCAGGTAAAGAAATGGGTATACCGTAAGCCCACTTATTACAATCATGATGATGGTATTGAACACCTGAAAGACACGAACACCTGTTGACTCTTTGTACCCCCGGCGCCGGCTCCTGCCAGAATTGGTTTTATCAGAAATTGCAGTAGTGATAGGTGCTTGGCTCATATTCTCTGCCTCTTTACCACAATGCGGTGCCGCTGACTCTTCGGGAAACAATGTTCGCTAAAGACAGCAGCACCAGGTTGATTAAGCCTTCAAACAAGTTGATGGCAGTCGCATAGCTGTAATTACCTGAGTAAATACCCACGCGGAGCACATAGGTTGATATAACGTCCGCCGTCTCATATGTCAGGGGGTTATACAGCAGGAATATCTTTTCAAATGCCATTCCGGAATTAACCAGAAAACCAATATCCAAGATCAGCAGTGTGGATATAACCGGTAATATTAAGGGCAGCGTAACATTCCATACCTGACGGAAACGCCCGGCGCCGTCCACCTGGGCAGCTTCATAAAGGGTCGGACTGATATTGGACATGGCCGCGAGGTAAAGAATGGTGCCCCACCCGAGGCTTTGCCACAGGCCGGAAACAACAAAGATTGTGGGAAACCATTCAGGCAACGTAATGAAAGAAATGGTACTGCCAGTGTACATCTCAATCAGGCGGTTTAGCGGGCCGTCTGTAGAAATGATCTCGCGCACCATGCCCGCTACGATAACGATGGAAATAAAGTGCGGAAGATACGAGGCTGTCTGCACAAATTTCTTCCAGCGAAGCTGGCGGATCTCGTTCAGCAGAAGGGCAAAGGTAAGTGTCAGCGGGAAACGGACTAACAGATACGAGATATTAAGTATTAATGTATTTCGAAATGAGCGCCAGAAGTTGTTGTCATTCCAGAACATTTTGAAATACTTAAGGCCACTCCATTCGTCACCGAAGATACTGCTGCCGGCTCTATAACGGCGGAAAGCAACAATATTGCCGGCGATAGGTACATAGCGAAAAACAATATAAAACAGAAGAGGAACAAGCATCATCAGATAATACTGCCAGTATTTCCGAAAATGTTTGCGTAATCTTACCGTAAGATAGTCGTTTTTTTGTTTTTCGGGGGGTAAAGCTGGTTCGGCGTTTCTTTTGATTTTGCTCATGCGACAGCACAATCTCCTCGTAGCGTTTTATTATCTTTACCGTGATTCACACAAAAAAAGTGGAATATGAGGCGCTATTGAATGAAAATAGAAAATCTGCCAGCCAAACTATGTCTGTTATGTTGGAAGGCTTCCAAAGCGTCACGGCCCATGGTGTACAGTCGCTCTTATGAACGTTTGCAAAGAAAGACAAAAGAACACTACTATCTAGCTCATTAAAAGCTTTGCCCTCGAATCTTGCAAACGTTTGTAGTATCACATTACACCAGGTTTAGCTCTCTGTCAAGCAATGCTTGCAAACGTTTGCTCTTGTTAGCCACTGGAAAGCGTCAAGGCTCGACTGGCTGTACAAGAGGAAGATGGGAGGACTTCCTGATATCTGGAAGTGGGGGGGAAGCATCGGCAGATCGACTTGCGAGATGGGCTACTGTCATATGGGGATATACTGTTGTCCAACATCAGCGCGAGTGCCTTTTTGCTCCATCGTCCGCGATTACCCCTGTGGTCCCAGATGAGACCCGTTGGTGTAGGGAGGGTCATCGAGTGGGATCATGACATAGACAGGCGTGCCGTTGGGGCTGGTCATCATCCAACCGCCTTCAAAGGTCTGCCATTGGCTATCGATTTGCAACTCGTCAGCGATTGCCCATCCAACAGCCTCGCGTACAAAACCATTGTTGCGCCAGGCTTTGCCAAAACCCCGGACGGGCTGGCGCATTCCCTCAGGCGGCTGGAGGCTGGGATCATCTTCCGGCTCACCTTCCTGCCAGGTGTCCACGATGCGCCACCATTTATCTGTGGCTTGTCCCTGTCGGATTGCCGTCTCGGAGATGATGAAGATGCTGTTATCGTTTTCTCGCCAAAACATCACTCCACGCTCGAAGGCCTGCCAGACACCATGTACTGACTGGGGCTCTCCGGTGGGACAGCGCATCGCTCCCTGTGCCTGGGGAACATTCTGCCAGATAGCGCCAAAGGGCAGTGGCGGGGCCGTCTCGCAGGATAGTGTGGCAAGAGTAGACTGAGCAGGGGCCTCGATCGCTGTCGGTGATGGGCCAGTGATGAGGATTGGCAGGGTGGGCTGTTCCAGAACGACGACGGTCGGCAGCGGCAGCGTCGGTGCGGGGGTGTCCGGCAGCATGTTTTCAGGTACCGGTGTCGGCTGGGGGGTTGGAGACAGCTCAGCCGTGGCAAGGGATTTGCCCGGCGTGGCAAACACATCGGCTACTACAAACTCGTTTGCCCCGGTGCTGTTGGTGGGCTCTACGCAGGCGGAGAACATCACAGTAAGCACTGTCAGGGTAAGTATATAGAGAAGATAGTGAGATGACTGGCGGATCATATGTTCCTCCGCCTGCCAGTGTAGCAAACCTTGCCCGGGAAAGCTAGGGAAAACTTAACGAGATTAAGTTCTTTTCTGTGTGCTAAGAGTAGTATTCTTGGTGGGCTGTGTCTTGTGTCTAAATACAGAGTAGATGATACTGATGAGGATGCCACAGCCTTCAAACAACCACAACAAGGGCAAATTGGCTGCGTTGCGGAAGACTGTGCCAAACAGTAACGTGATATTGTCTAGCGGTGTGGCCATTGGGCGCAGGCTCTCTAGGCTGAAGTCGTAGTTCCATGAGAAGGCAATATGTATGAGTTGATTGCGCATCGAAAGAAACAGCAGGCCATAAAGCAGCAGAGAAAGCATGATGCTCGGTAGGTTCTCTGTCGACTTCCCCGTGTAATAACGGTCGATGAAGAAACCCACCGGCACGAACCACAAACCCACAAATGGGGTGATGTAGCGCGAATCGTTGGTCAGGGGGTTATAGGTAGCATTGGATGCCATCACTATCAAGAGTAAGGTGAAGAGCGTCATGAGCAGGATTGCGCGCCTCTTCTCATAGCGGAACATAGCCGGCAGGCCGACGATGCCCAGCAGCGCAATAGGTGAAAGAAGGAAAAGCCCCTGATTGTTTCCATCGTAAAAGAGCATCGCCGGGATGCCAACAAGCGGCGAGGTGCCAAACTCGGTGATCACCGAGGTGTTATGCGGCCAGAGGGTTGTGTCGACGTGGAACGTCGAGAGTTGCAATGGGCCGCCAAAGTTAAGGATGTTATATATCAAGAGGAAGCCCAATGGGAGCGCTGCACCAATGGCCAACGCAGATAGCCCAACGATCCACGAGCAGCGCTTTTCAGGGGAAGTTGTCGTCCGGAAAAACCGGCGTGCCGGCAGCAGTGCCAGATATCCCACCATGACCCCGGTAACGAGCACATTCGTGTATTCGATCAACGGCGCGAACCCCAAGGTGAGGCCCAACGCCAGCATCTGCGGCCAGGCCGGTGTTTCCCTCTTTTCGAGTTCGAGCAGCAGGTACAGGGCCAGCCAGATCACCAGGGCTGCCTGGGCATGAGAGTACAGCACGCTGCCATATTTCCACATCGTCGTACCGAAGGCCAGCGCCAGGCTGCTGAGCACAGCCGCCGTTGCTGAAAGCTCGAAGTGGCGGCGTAGTGTGAGAAAAAACAGGGCGATGACTCCGCCGGCTGCCAGTGCTGCTGTTGCAACAGCGTAAACCAGGCGAGGGTTTTCCGGATCGTGTTTTGAGGGCAGTCGATGCGCAGGTAGCGGGCTCACGTATGATAAGGCATATACCGGAGCAGCCAGCAGTGCTGTTCCTGGCGGGCGGTCGCTGAAGCATCGCTCACCATCGAAGGCATAGTCCTGGTTCTCGGTGAACGAGAGATAGGGCGATATTTCAAAGCTGCCTCGCTCTACGATGGCGCGTACCAGTGCGTAGTGGCTGCCATCGTTACTCGAAGTCACTCCTGTAATGGTGGCAAAACATACTGAGGAGACCAGCCAGAACAGCAGTAACGCGATCCCCGTGTCGCTGCCGACAAGCCAACTCTGGAGTGACTTTATTCTATCGATCATTGGTGTCTGCCTGAAGCCCTTCAATGCTCAAACCTGTATCATTGTCTCGTTCTGACGCTCTGCGTCCAATTTCTACGAACAGTCGTTTACCCCAGGTTAGGGATAATATATCTGAACAGTGCCCATACTGTCAGGAATGGCATCCAGGCCAGCGCTGCAAGAGGCAGCCAGGGTATCAGGCGTTTCCGGATGTCTTGTCCTGGCTTTCCTTCTAACGCTATCAGCTGCTCGATCCACACAGATAGGCCCCACAGCCCCAGAGCGGTCAACCCGCCCAGTGGGATCAGCATGGTGTACAGATAACGTCCCTGGAACTGCACGAACGTCAGATTGTAGCCGATGTAGTTAGCCAGTGTTGCCAGGATCACCGATGCCAGTACCCATTCACCTGAGTGCTGCCAGGGTTGAAGTTCTAATCGATTGCGGAATAACCCGAATGCTATGGTCAAACCGAACAACGCGACAAGCAGGAATATCCCGATCAGCAGGTAGATGCGATCCGGCATGGGCACACCCATCCAACCAAACTGGCCCCAGAAGCTGTGATAGGTTATGGTGAGATAATCCCTGCTGTAATTTCCCAAGCCAACCGCAGCGATTTTCTCGGCTGTCCGGAGCTGCCCAAGGACGACTCCGTTATGTGCGATCTGCCCCAGGAAATCTGGCCAGCCGTAAATGACAATATTACGCACCCACCACCAGCCGCCGATTCCTAGTGACATCACGGCGACCCAGACCGCTTGTTGAGCCAGCCAGCGGCCTGATTGCCGCTCGGTGTGCCAGCGTCGCAGGATGGCCACTCCGACTATCATCGCTCCGGGTAGATAAATTGTTAACTTGGTCAGGAAGGCAGCACCCAGCAGCCCACCCAGGGCCGCTGCATGCGGGCGGCTTGATTCGGTGAGCGGGATGGCTTGCCCATCCGGATCCGTCGAGCCGGGATTTCCCAGGTAGGTGATTGTCACTACCAGGAGGATCCCCAGCATCGTCTCGGCCAGGCTGTCGTTGTTGACGCTCGCCATGATTGCCACACGTTGGGGCACAAAAGCAACAAAGGCTGCGGTCGCTAGAGCCAGGTTCCGGTGCCTGGGAAGCAGCCGTGCTAGGGCAAAATAGGCAGCCAGCGGCCCGCCGATTCCCAAGATCACCGAAGTGATACGCAGGGCGATCAGGCTCCCCTCTGTGACATGGTACACCAGGGCTAGCAGCAAATAATAGAATGGTGGCTGGTGATCTTCATATTCAATGGGAGAGAGATTGGCATCTGCCGGGAACTGCTCCAATTTAAGCTGCTCCAGGTACGCCGAATCCCAGTCACCCGTTCTGATGATCGGGCAGCAGCCCTTCCCGGCCACCTGGGCGATATAGTTGTAATGCGCCGGCTCATCGGGGGCCTGCCAGGACGGTGTCTTAACCGCATACAGTACACCAACTATCACGAAGAGCACGACGATTATCGTCAGCAGTATATACGAGAGTTTCTTGCTGATCATGTTTCCTATCCTGATGGCTTATGGCGAATAGTATATGGCTGATAGCCTATAGCGTATGGATTCTACACATCTGCTCACTTGCCTACTTTTTCCCTTCAGCCAGGCGGAGCTTCACAAACAGCCAGGGCGCCACTAGGCTGGTCCACAGCCCTAGAAGGCTGTACCGGAGCACGCGATAGATACCTGTCGGCTCCATGCCTTCGAAGAGCTCCTTCAGCCCCAGATATAGCCCAGATAGAACGGCCAACCCGATGATCATCCGGGCCAACTGCTTCCACGGCAGACCGCCCGCCGAGAAGCGCACATAGCGGGTCTCGATCATAAAACCGAGCCCGGAGCTTGCAAATACGGTGACCGTTGTGATGGCCATGTCCATCCCGCCTGGGCTGGTGGGGCGGATGATCGTCGGGTGAATAATCCACATCACGGCAGCGGCTGCTATAAGCATGACCAATTGTATTCTCATCGACTGCTTGTTTAGCCAGCTGCTGAGCTTGGGCTCTCCCCAGGCGTAGAGCGACAATAATACAAGACCGATCACCAGTCCGCCGATGACATCCTGCGGGAAGTGGACACCTAATATCATGCGCGAGAGGCCCATTAGAAGAGTGTAGAGCACGATCAGCGCAGTGGCCCAAGGACGCCTGACTTTCAGCGCTATGATTCCTCCCAGGGCGGTGGCATTTTGAGTATGGTTACTGGGGAGGCCGTAGCCTTTCTCGACCACCACGTTGTGCACCTGCTCAGAAACTTGATAGGGGCGGGGCCGCTGGAACCACTCTTTGATCCAGTTATTAAACCGGTTGCCGAACATCAAGAAGAGCGTCAGGCGCCGGCCAAAAGGTGCATCGATGCACCAATAGATTACTGGCACAAAGATCAGGAAGAACTGCTCAGTTCCTGCATGGTGGAAAATCAGTGTTATGCTCTCCACCAATGGTGTCCGCCACGATTGGAACCAAAGGATAACCTGCAATCCCCAGCCCAACTCGATTTGTCCCATGCGTATCCCCTTCAGAATAGTGCTGAG
>JAFGMS010000086.1 GCA_016927375.1 Anaerolineae bacterium | reverse complement strand
CTACGGCTACTGTCATTCCCGCGAAAGCGGGAATCCACTTGGCGCGCTTATGGATTCCCGTTTTCACGGGAATGACACGCAGTTCGCAAGGCTGAAAGCGGATCATCGAGCAATATGAGGCTCTTAAGTTGACACTTATAGTAGCCGTTCATCTGCCCTGTGCTGCTTATGGTCGGTGTGGTAGTGCGTGCATAAATATGTAAATAGGTAAGGCGTGAAACGTGAGACGTGAGAGAAGTGAGTGCGGCGTTGGTATGTGGCCAGACACTCATCACTCGGCACTCAGCACTGCTTTTCAATCGTCAATCGTCAATGTTTGCGGCTTGGAGTATCATGATTTGCATGACCGAACCTTCATTACTCATGCGGCAGGCCCGGGCTGGGGATCGTATGGCTATTGGCGAGCTGTACAACCGGCACTGGCCCGCTGTCTTCAGATACCTGTATTACCGGGTCGGTGACCGGCAGGCGGCGGAGGACCTCACGGCCGAGGTCTTCGCCCGCATGCTCGAGGCGCTGCCGCGCTACCGGCCGACCGGTGTGCCGTTCAAGGCGTGGCTGTTCCAGATCGCCCGCAACCTGGCCGTCGATCACTTCCGCAAGGTTGGCAAGCGGGTGGCAGTCAGCCTCGACCCGGAGATGGAGAACCAGATGGTGAACCATTTAGAAGAGAGCCCGCATGCCAGGGTGGAGCGAAACCTGACCAACGAACGGCTTCAAAGCGCCCTCGCAACTCTTAACCCCGACCAACGGGATGTCGTCATCATGCGCATCATCGGCGAGATGCCGATCCGCGAGGTGGCGCAGGCACTGGGCAAGAGCGAGGACGCCGTCAAGGCGCTTCAACGCCGCGGCCTGCTCGCCCTACGAAGTACCCTGGCGGACTGGAAGGTGGATTATGATGAACTTATCTAGCTCTCTCGATGATCGCCTGGAGAGCTGCCTGGCGGCGCTGGATGCCGGGGCGTCTCTCGAGAGCGTGCTGTCGGATTTGACGGACGATGATCGCGCTGAGCTTGAGCCCCTGCTGCGGCTGACGACGGCCGTGCGCATACTGCCCGACCCGGCCATGGCCCAGCCCCGGCCTGATCTTGATCCCACGCTGGTCAGTGTGCCGGTGCGCAGGCAGAAGCGTCGATGGTCCTTTTGGCAGCCGGGTGAAAGGGGCCGGTTGAACTTCGGCCTCCTATTTGGCAGCGTCTATGCGACCGGGCTGGCCGTGGCAATGATCGCCGTCCTGCTGGGTGTGATCCTTCTCCCCCGGCTGCTGCCGGGCGTCACGCAGGTGGCATCGCCCGGTTTCTTAGGCCGCCCGACCCGGCAGAAGCCCACCCAGACCTCGGTGCTGATTGCCTCGACGCCCGGCATGGCGCCGGAGCTGGAAACCCACTACGGGGTCGGCGATGCGCCCAATCCGGCCATTGCCCGGCTGGGGGTGGGGCTGCCCCGGCAGATCGCGCTCTCGCCCGATGGGACGATGCTGGCTGTCGGCGCCTCGACGGGCGTCTACGTGTATGACACCACTACCATGGATCAGCTGTGGTCCGAGTCAACTTACGCTGCTGTGGAGGAAATCCGCTGGTCGGCGGACAGCAGGCGCGTCGCTGCGCGGCTTCATAAGTGGCCCAACCTGCTGGTGTGGAACAGCGCCACCGGCGAGTACGTCCGCAGCCTGGAATACAGCGGCGAGGTGCTCAGCATGGCCTGGTCACCGGACCGGGTCTACATGGCGGGCGGTTTCTACATGCCCGATCCGGAGGGTGATGGCGGCTATGCCTACGGCGTCGCCATCTGGCAGGTGGATACCGGCGAGGTGGTGGTCGAGACGGTGCTGGGGACCGAGAGCCAGGTCTTGCCCATCGAGGGTGATGAGCCAAAGATGCCAACGGGGCTCGATTGGTCTCCTACCGGCGATTTGCTGGCGGTGGTGGTCGGCGAGCGCAGCGTTGCCCTCATCGACCCGGCCAGCGGTGACATCGACAAGATTGTGCGGACGGAAGCCGGCGGCGAGCCGTTCCATGTTGCATTCAGCCCTGATGGGCAGTGGCTGGCCGGCTACGCCGAGAGCAGCACACAGGTCACCGTCTGGCAGGTAGAGACGGGGGAACGCGCCTACGAGCTGGAGCACGATGCGCTGGCTGCCGGGTTGAGCTGGTCGCCGGATGGCCGGCACCTGGCGACGACTACCTATGCTCACCTCCAGACACGCGTGTGGGATATGACTAACGGGGCGATGGTGGTCTCGATGACGGCGGCCGCGCAGGACTTCGGCGTGTTTGGCTGGTTCGACAGCCTGGCATGGGCGCCTGACGGCAAGCATTTCATCACGACCGGCCAGAACAGCGGCGCGATTGTGCAGTGGGATGTGGCGACGGGCACCGCTACGACGATGGGCTTCGAGTTCCCTGATCTGGCATCGTACAGCCCGGAGGCTTATGTGGGCAGCGCGCCGGACGGCAGCTTGATCATCTGGGACTCGGCGCAGGGGGTGCCCCTTTACAACTATCGATTTGCGCCCCCGCCTGAGCAGGTCGGCTGGTCACCCGACCAGACACAGATTGCCGGGGTCGCGGCCGATAGTTCGACGGTGGTCTGGGGCATCGAGCGTGCTCTCCCGATGGAATTCCTCGACGATCCGCAGCTCATCGGTGGTTGGTTGACGGGGGAGGTCGATCCCCGCGGCTGGGGCTGCTGGGATACGGTGACGGCTCACAATGATCGCGAGCGGCTCACCGCATCGGCCATCTCGACGGTCGATGCCAGCGGCGGGTCAGCCGCCACGGTTGACATCATCGACGGCGACACCTCCGCCGCCATTTACAAATGGACGGTGCAAGGCTCGAGCGTCTGCGCGCTGGCCTTCTCGCCTGGCGGGAAATGGTTGGCTATCGGGCAGGGCAGCCCGAGCGATGTCACCGACATGCGTGAGAGCGCCATCACCATCCTGGATATGGAAACCGGCGAGGTCTACGACGTGCTCTATGGGCACACCGGCTCGGTGCAAGGGCTGGTCTGGTCCGCCGATGGCACGCGGCTGGCCTCGGTTTCAGTGGATGGGTCGATTGTGGTATGGGGGGTGGGGGAGTGAGGGGGAGGCGTGGGCAATGGGATGGCTCAGCGGGCAACACGCCCGCCGAGCAATAAAATTGCCCGGCTATGAATGTAATGTCCACTGAAGTGGACAGGGATGATTGCGATGTGGTGAGCTCTTGAATTCATTTTATGTGAGGAGGAGTGAAGGCATGGCATATTGGCGGCTGTATTGTCACATTGTTTGGGCGGTAAAAGGCCGCGCGTCGTTGATCAAACCGGAGATGGAAGATGCAGTATATCGCATCATTGGCCACAAATGCAGCGATCAGGGCGGGTTTGCATATGCCGTTAACGGCATCGAAGATCATGTTCACGTCGTTGCTGCTGTGCCGCCTACCATCGCGCTGTCAGATTTTGTCAAAGGGCTGAAGGGGAGCAGCTCGCGGTTCATCCATACCGAATATCAAACACCTTTTGCCTGGCAGTCCGGCTATGGTATCTTCACCGTCAGCGAGCGGAACCTAGCCACAGCTATCCAATACGTGCGACATCAGAAAGAGCATCACAAAGCCGGGACACTGGTTGCATGCCTGGAGCGTTTTACATCGGAAGACGATGGGCCGCGTCTTGAGTTGGACGACTGAGTCCACTGAAGTGGACAAGGATGTTCGGCGCCAAGGTGGAGTCCACTTTCAGTGGACATCTCAATTGTAGCCGGGGATTTCTAATCCTCGGCGGGCGCCGGGCAAGGAGAAACATCCTATGAAACACAGACATCTGGTTGTGCTGATTGGTGTGTTGATGGTAGCGATGGGCATGGCGCGATCGGTGCTGGCCGATGCAGGGCCAAAGCCACCGCCAGACTCTGAGTCGGTAGCCCCTGGTGGATATACAGAAGTACAGATGGAAAGCGAGAATGTTCTTTTGGTTGTTGGGAATGGTGTTGCTTATGTCCAGGCCTATTTTAGGCTGCGTAATCAGGGAACAGCCACAGAAACCATTGATGTGCAATTCCCCCTAGGATATGGGGGAAGCTATGAGTTGATCGAGGATTTCACGGTATGGATTGATGGTGCTGTGGGTGACTATGTTGTGGAAGAGGATGAGCACAACAATACCTGGGCAGTCTGGAAGATGACTTTTGTTCCTGGGCAGCTCGTCAACCTGGGAGTAGGTTATACGGCTTCCAGTAGCCATGGATGCTATGAATATATCTTGCATACAGGTGCTGGATGGTATGGGACAATCGGTGAGGGAACCATTATCTTTCGAATGCCATATGAAGTCGACGACTTCAATACTCGATTTGATGAGAGGGATTCTAGCCCGCATCCAGACTACTACACCGTCTCTGGCACAGATGTGACATGGCGCTTCACCGATCTTGAGCCAACTGCTGATGATGATATCTGCCTGTGCATGATGGCACCCTGGGTTTGGCAAGAGATACAGACAGCACGCCAAAGAGTAGCAACTAATCCCGACTCGGCAGATGCCAGTCTGCAGCTGGCCCGTATACTGAATCAAGCGCTGATTGGGTTTCCTGAGTATAGTGGCCGCGATGAGCGTTTTTCCTTCATCATGATACCTATTTCGGCAGCAGATCAAAATGAGGCAGAAGAAGCCGTTAAGTCGTACAAACAATCACTTGAAGCAGCATCAGATGCTGGCATTGACGACTATGTAGATTATGCAGCGTTGTTGCTTGCCATGACCGACTGCTCTCCTCCTTTTCATGAAAACCTGAGGCCAACTGTCCATCATATCCTGGAACAGGAGCCAAATGATAGACGGTTCTCGGGCCTGCTGGAAGAATGTTGGCTACCAACAGATGGTCTTGAAGCCTATTTGAGCGCAACCTTCACCCCGATTCCTCCCACCCAGACGCCGGGCCCCACTATGACGCAGCTTGAACCGTCGATGACTTCTGTGCCGACATTGACCTCCATACTGACACCGACTCCCACAATCACGGCTGCCTCACCGTTCCATACCAACCCGCCGATTGGCCTATGGGCGGCCATCGGGGCGGTGGTGGTGATGGGGGGAGTGGGGATCGGGGTGGGGGTGTATCGGAGGAAAGAGCGGCCCGCCGAGCAATAGAATTGCCCGGCTATGAGTGTAATGTCCACTGAAGTGGACAAGGATGTTCGGCGCCAAGGTGGAGTCCACTTT
>JAFGMS010000085.1 GCA_016927375.1 Anaerolineae bacterium | reverse complement strand
TTTCTATCGACCGTGGCGAAGAAGCGTTCAAGCTCACCCAGCGTTTCAGATGTGCCGAGGAAGAGAAAGCCATCGGGCTTCAAAGCATAGTGAAACAAGGGTACCACCTTTTTCTGTAACGCAGCGTCCAGGTAAATCAACAGGTTGCGGCAGCTGACCAGATCCATCTTGGAAAAGGGCGGGTCTTTGATGATACTTTGAATGGCAAACACTACCATCTCCCGGATTTGTGGGGCGATCTGGTAGGTGTTGCCTTGCTTGATAAAAAAGCGCTGCAAATACTCAGGGGAGACGTCCGCGACAATGCTGTTGGGATAAACGCCTGCCCGGGCGATTTCAATCGCCTGGGCATCGATGTCGGTGGCAAAGATTTGGACGCTGTGTGCTTGCTGATATTTGCCCATCTGATCCCAGATGAGCATGGCAATAGAATAGGCTTCTTCGCCGGTGGAGCAGCCAGGCACCCATATCCGGATCGGTTGGCCGAGCCGCTCGCCTTCAATAAGATGGGGGATCGCCTGGTGTTCCAGTACAGCAAAGGCTTCTGGGTCACGAAAAAAACTAGTCACCCCGATCAGCAATTCGCGGAAGAGGGTTTCCACTTCAAGGGGGGTTCGCTGAAGATAGCGGACGTAATCCGCTATCCGATCTACCTGGTTGACCACCATCCGGCGTTCGATCCGGCGGTTGATGGTATTTTGCTTGTACAGGGAAAAGTCATGCCCGGTTTGGCGACGCAGCAGCACAAAAATCTTTTCCAGCGCATCGGTTTCTTTGGGTGGGGATGGAACAGCTCTTTTCGCTTTGGGAGAATAAAGGTGCTCGACATAGCTGAGAAGCTGTGCCGGCATTTCCTCCGGGGGTAAGATGTAGTCTGCCAAGCCGGTGTTGATAGCACTGCGGGGCATCCCGTCATATTTGGCCGTTTCCGGGTCTTGTACCATCATCATCCCCCCTTCAACCCGAATCGCCCGCAGCCCAAGCGTGCCATCACTTCCGGTTCCCGAGAGGATAATGCCAATCGCTCTATCCCTCTGCTCTTCGGCCAGAGAGCGAAACAGGTAATCAATCGGCATTCTAAACCCACGTGGCTCGATAGGTTCCAGCAAGTGCAGCGTGCTATTCATCAGGGCCATGTCCCGGTTGGGTGGAATGACGTAGATATGATCCCTTTGGACGGTCATCCCATCGATGACTTGAAGGACCGGCATTTGCGTGGCCCGCTTGAGGATGTCGACCAGGATACTTTCGTGGTTGGGGTCGAGATGCTGTACCAGGACAAAAGCCAGACCACTGTCAGGTGGCGTATATTTGAAGAAGGCCTCAAAGGCTTCCAGCCCGCCCGCCGAAGCGCCGAGGCCAATGATGGGAAAGGCGGGCCTTTTCTCTGGAGATGGAGGCACATCTCGTGCTTCAGGAAGAAGTTTGTTCACTTCAATCTGGCTGTCTTCCTGCTGTTCCCTTTCGGCGACAGCTACTTGCTCATAGCCTTCTTCTCTGGCTTTTTTCTTTCTCTTGGCCATCACCATTCCCTTCTTGCAAACCATGATTTTGAAGCGTAGCGTTGCCCACCCGCTGACTAGAAGACCAGGCAACCTACTTTGATCTTGCCGGGTCGCTCAATCCGTCCCCTTCATGCAGTGAGATCTTTGACAGCCGACTCGGTAAACACCACCGTATCAGGACTGGCATGGCCGAGCCAGGCGGCCGGCCGGCGCAGATCGTCAGGATTAGCAACTAGCGCAGCTGGGCGCAAATAACTGCGCGGTCAAGACATCTTTCAACGCCCAACTGCGTTGGATAGCAAGTGGCCGAACTTATGGCAGGGGATGAGGGGAAAGATTGTGTTTGATGCCTGCCCATGGGCGTGCTGATTGAGCAAGGAATGCTGTTGCTTGGGGACAATGGTCCACACAATTCCCCTGCGCGGATGCCTGTCTCAACCAAAACCTCTACAATGGCGATATCGCGAAAACCTGACCTTATGTACTGTGCACCGCAGACCCGTGGAGCATCTTCTGTCTTGCTGTTGATCGAACTCCGATATCGCAGGCGAAGATCACATATCTTCTATTATCCTCTCTTCTTAACCCTACTTGGGAAAACAAACGTTACAAAAAGGCACTACCCCACCAATCATGGTTACTCTGCTTGACCGTTTTCAACAGAACTGCAGCTTTGTTACTTGTACCGGGTGCGACCCGTTTTCTCGAAACCAGGTGCGCCCAGGAACTGAAGCGAGCAAGCCAGAGCCCTCCATGGCTTGCTGCTTAGTGTCTCGGTCACTGGGTAACCTGGTCTCTACTTGCCGGGTTCGCTCACCAGGGCTATAGGCTTCTCGCCCAGCGTGGCAATGATTTCCATCTCTTTTCTCTAACCGGTAAGCTTGTGAATCTCCTCAGTACCTGGTCCGGCTTGCCGTAACAAGGCGAGACCACTCTCCATCTGTCCGTCGCTATTTTTGGCATGGCCTGCAAATGACTCTTGTTTTGCGGCCCGATGTAACTGCCCATTTTCACCGAACTGCTCTTAGGAACAACAACAATGCCGTCGCGAACCATCCAGTTGTCTCCGTTGAAATCGGTGCCGCGAGGGAAAGGCAATATGACTACATTTTCCCCAATGCGGGCGTTCTTATCGATGATCGCGCCAGAGATTTTGGAGTTGCTTCCAATCCCTAAAGGGATCTCGATCTGCATGCCAGAATCGCTACTGTTGTCGTAATCATCTGCGCCCATTAGAATGCTATCTACCACCTCAGCACCGCTGCCTATCTGGCTACGTGCTCCTATTACCGAGTGGCAGATATATGCATCCTTGATGCGACAACCTTCTGCCAGAAGAACATTTTCCAATGAGCTGCTCTCAACAAATGAGCAAGCCAGATGAGATGGATCAGTATAGATAGGGAGCCTGGCATCATGGAAATCAATCGGCGGATCGGGATGCGTGAGCATCAAGTTTGCCTCGTAGAAAGAACGAATAGTACCAACATCTTCCCAATATCCATCGAAATTGAAACCAAAGACGTTACCATTTTCAATGGCGCATGGAACGACATGGGCTCCAAAATCCTGTAGATCCCTGTCTGCTATCAGATCAAGGAGAGCCTCCATGCGAAATAGATAAATACCCATCGAGCCAAGAAAAGGGCGAAGCAGATCGTTCGGGTTGATAAAATCAACCAAAGCAGTTTGATCTTTCGGCTTTTCGATGAAGTTGACGATGCGATGGGCGGCATTTTGTTTCAGGATTCCAAAACGAGAGGCATTGGCAGCAGATACCGGGTTCACCGCTACAGTGAGGTCGGCTTTCGTCTCCCTATGGAACTGTGCCATCTGTGAATAGTCCATCTGGTAGAGATGATCACAAGCCAGGATTAGAATGTTTTCTGCACGAGTTGCTCGAATCTCCGCCACCTGCTTGCGAACTGCGTCGGCAGTGCCTTGATACCAATCTGTGTTGTCTCTGGTTTGTTCGGCAGCCCATATCTGTATCCAGCCGGAATTGAAGTGGAATAAGTTTGATTGGTAGGCATTGGTAATGTGGCGATGCAAAGAAACCGAATTGAACTGGGTCAATATGGCAATACGGTAAAGACCGGAATTGATGCAGTTGCTGATCGGAATGTCGATCAAGCGGTACCGACCGGCAATGGGAACGGCCGGCTTGGAGCGCTGTTCCGTAAGCGGAAACAGACGGGCACCCCTCCCGCCACCCAGAATTATGGCAATAATCTCATCCAGCGAATCCATACGAGGTTTTGGCTTTCTAGAAAATAGTTATCAGGTTCTAATACGCAACATGATTAGGTTATTTTTCCCCCTCAGCTGACGTGCAGCTCGGCCACCTGGCGGAAATGGAAGCCGTAGATGGCCAGCGTGATAGCTAACGGGAACAGCCGCGGACGCCGGAACAATGTCCAGAAAAAGAGCTTCCAATAGTGTGCGCGCTCGACGCCGCGGATGCCCAGCTGGTAAATTGACCGTCCCAGAGCTAGAAAGTGTTGCATGTCCAGGTGGACTCTGATAGTGGGCGGCTGGTACTCGCGGAGAAAGGTCAACACACGCTCATAATAGTATTCGGGCGCGTAGATCTGGCCTAGAATGTTGCGGTAGCCTTCCCGAAGCGATTCCAGGCCCATCTTGGGGACGATATTGGTCGAGCCATCGGCGTTATCGCCCGAAAAGTCACTCACCAGGCGGCCTTCTCGCTGCATACGTTCGTACAGGCGCGTTCCCAGGGGAGCTTGCAGCAGCCCAACCATGGCCGTCACGATGCCGCTCCTCTGGATAAAGTCGATCTGTTGTTGGAAGATCGAGGGTGTATCGTTGTCAAAGCCGACGATGAAGCCACCCTGCACCTGGAGACCGGCACGCTGGAGCCGCTTGACGCTCTCAACCAAGTCTCGGCCCTTGTTCTGGGTCTTGCTGCATTCGATCAGGCTGTCTTCGTTAGGCGTCTCAATGCCCACAAACACCGTATCGAACCCGGCCTGTGTCATCAGGCTCATCAGCTCCGGGTCGTCGGCCAGGTTGATCGATGCTTCGGTGCTGAACGGCATGCCGGTCTTGCCCTTGCGCCATTCGATCAGCGCCGGCAGCACCTCTGACTTGAGCTGCTTCTTGTTACCGATAAAGTTGTCGTCCACGAAGAAGACACTCTTGCGCCAGCCCAGCGCGTACAGGCTGTCCAGCTCGGCGACGATCTGCGCGGCGGTTTTCAGGCGCGGTCGATGCCCTAACAGAGCCGTCACGTTGCAGAAGTCGCAGTTGAAGGGACAGCCCCGCGAAAACTGAAGGCTGACCGTGTCGTAATGTTTGAGGTTCACGATGCTCCAAAGAGGCGCCGGGGTTTGTTGGATGTCCGGGAACTCGGTGGTGGCATAGACGCGCTGCGCGCGCCCATTGGCCAGATCGGCCAGGAAAGGCGGCAGGGTAAGCTCGGCTTCGTTGAGCACAAAGTGATCGACATCTGGAAACCGCTCATGCTCCATGGTGAACAGCGGCCCGCCTGCCACCACCTTCACGCCGGCCTCCTTACAGCGAGCGATGAGCGCTTGCGCCGAATCGCGTTGCACGATCATGGCGCTGACGAAGACGTAGTCCGCCCATGCCAGATCATCGTGGCTCACGCCGGTCACGTTGAGATCAACCAGCCGCTTTTCCCACCCGTGAGGCAGCATGGCGGCCACGGTCAACAGGCCGAGCGGCGGCGCAGCAGCCTTCTTACGGATAAACTTGAGCGCGTGCTTGAAGCTCCAAAAGGTATCTGGAAATTCTGGGTAGACAAGCAAGATTTTCATGAGTTCATCCCCCTATGTCTTGTTCACGGAAAGCGGAAGTTCTTGGAACATAAACCCGTCGAAAGACTGGATAGCTGCCAGGGCTCCTTCCTCAGTCATGCTTACAAAGCCAAATCTCTTGGAGATGCCCGTCCTTGCATCGACAGGGATAGAAGCTGACAGGACCAGACCTACGCGATTGAACAGGTTCGTGAGATCGGCTTCCGTCGTATACCTGCTCAAATTACCAACGTGTAGTTTTGTGCTCATCTCCGGTTTACCTTTCTCGGTACCGTGCGCCCAAATCGCTCTGTGCCTTCTCAAAAAAAGGCTGACAGACTCTCGTAATACAGCAACCACTATTCAAGAAAGCGCCGGCGAACTTGCGCCGCAATCTGACCATCCGTCATGTTGTCAGCAGTTTCAACACCAACGATACGCTCACCGAGTGCTTGAGCCTCAAGTTGTTTTTGAAGCTCGCCCTTTGCCTCGCCAGGGCCAAATATCAGAATAGCGTCTGCGTCACGGATACATGCGATGACCTCATCATAGTATCGGCTGAGATGGCCATCAAAGCGTCTGTCTTGCCTGTCCCGCCTGATTTCTGACGTGTCATCATGTGATCCATGGGAAGCGCCAAAATACCGGACATGTTTCTCGATATCTGATATTATTCGTTCGATTTCTTCTGCCCGGTCTACGAGAGTCACAATAACAGCTTGCCTGTGGTCAATCCATAGACCCACTTCGCTTTTCATCGATTCCTCCTTCACCTGCCTTGCTTATCGCGCCCGTTCCCATTACTCGATATATCGACCGGCAGGCTGCCCAGCAGCAGAGTAGGGCTGATGCCGTTCTCGGTGATGACAACCTTGGCATTCTCGCACAGGGAGGTTTCGACCATCTCCATTTGCTTGAGTACCTGGGCGTTGCCGACGAAGTATTGCTGCGCGGCCTCGTTGACCAGGCGGAT
>JAFGMS010000007.1 GCA_016927375.1 Anaerolineae bacterium | reverse complement strand
GTCCACTGAAGTGGACAAGGATGTTCGGCGCCAAGGTGGAGTCCACTTTGAGTGGACATCCCAATTGTAGCCGGGGATTTCTAATCCTCGGCGGGCGCCGGGCAAGGAGGAAAGTCACATGAAACGCAAACACCTGGTTGTGCCGATCATCGTGATGCTGGCGGCGATATCGGAGAATGGGGCGGTGGTGGTGATGGGGGGAGTGGGGATCGGGGTGGGGGTGTATCGGAGGAGGAAAGCCGCGTGAATATCGGGGCAGCCTGTGAGCAGATACCTACAGGAGGTGGCACGCAACTTATATGAACTTCATCCAGAGCAATCCACTTACTCTGTAACAATCCTCCCGGCTAGAGCGTATTTATGGATGATTGCCTAACGCAGAGAATGGGAGCGTCGTATGAAATACAAATACCTGGTTGTGCTGATCGTCGTGGTACTGGCGGCAATGGGCTCGATGGGAACGGCGCTGGCCGATGCCGCGCCGCCTGAGCCACCCCCTGGGTCATCAGTTGGTACAGGCGATCCATCTACCTATGTGCAGATGGTATCAGAAAGCGTGCTGATGGAAATCACCGACTATGATGGGCCGCCTCTATGGAATGAGAACATGAGAGTGGCATCCAATATGATGGTTGGCCATGTGCAGGCTTCTTTCAACATGGTCAACCAGGGAACAGACACCGAAACAATGGCTGTCCGCTTCCCGCTAGGCTCACCGGATGGTTTTCTCGATGTCAAGACAGTCGGGAACTTCGTTGCCACAGTCGATGGGCAGATTGCTGAGACTCAAACGATTGAACAGGCGGGCGAATGGGATACGATGGTCCCCTGGGCGACCTGGCAAGCGACCTTTGCCCCGGGCCAGAACGTCATTCTGGGAGTTGAATATGATGTGCACCCCGTAGGATATGTTCCTTGGGGGACTTTCACCTACATCCTGGAGACAGGAGCGGGCTGGTATGGCCCCATCGGTGAGGGGATGATCACCTTCCGCCTGCCTTATGAGGCCAACGATCTCAATACGGTCCGGGGGAATGCCTGGGAGCCGGGCAACAGCCTGGGCGGCTATACCATCTCTGGCACGGATATCATCTGGCATTTCACCAATCTGGAGCCCACAAACTCTGATAATGTCCATTTCACCGTGCTTCCCCCTACCGTGTGGCTGAGGATTGAGCAGGCGCAGGCATCGGTAGATGCCAATCCCAATTCGGCGGACGCTCAGCTGGAGCTGGCTCGCGCACTGCACAGCACATTGTCATTCAAATATGGGCTGGTCGAGATTGGCAGCAGTGCCACTCTGGCGGAGCAGGCCAAAGCGGCTTACAAACGAGCATTTGAGCTGGCTCCTGACAATCTTGATGTTTGCACTGAGTATCTTGATCTCATGCTCACGCTGTGGTGGCCAGGTACCCCATCGACGAAGTCAGAGGAACTCCCGGTTGTTATGGAACGCGCCAAAGCGCTGGCCCCGGATGACGCTCAGGTATTGGAATTACAGCAGCGCTACCAGTATGCTCAGCAAGACGAAGGCTACTTTCAACAACTGCCAGGGACCCCGACGGTGATGGCCGTTTCCAGTCCGACACCTGCATCAGTCTCTACTCCCGTCCCTACCTCCATTCCGGGAGTGGTGCTCACATCCACCTCTATACCGGTGCCGGTTGTTATGGCAGCCGCTGCATCGCCCAGTACCGGATCAAAAGTAGGTGTATGGGTAGTGCTCGGGACAATAATGCTCGGTTGTGGGACAGTTATGATTGGAGTGATGTTGGCAAGTATGTGGATATATCGGAAGAGAGCTGAACACCGATAAACAAACCTGATCCTATAGGAATTTCCTTTCGCGAATGACAGTCGCTTGTGCACGAGTGGATTCCCGCTTTCGCGGTAGTGACAGGCAGCCCGGCAGCGTGAATGTACTGGACAACAAGACAGTAGCGATTGGATAATTGCCTGGTCGTCGCAATGATCGTTTTTCAATCGTCAATCATTCAATCATCAATCACACAATAACTCGAGTTCTTCTCGCCCATCTGGCGATAATGTGTATAATGCCATTATTGCCGGATGATGTCGTCAGGGCGCGAAAGCCCTGGTGAACGAGGAACTCGACTAACCTATGTCTGCTGCTACTGTTACTCCATCCCAATCTACCGATGCTCAACGTGAGGCTATTGCTCCGCTCCGCCCTGCCACCTTCGATGTGGATGTGGTGTTGGTGCTGATCGTCGCCGCGCTATTGGCTACCGGCCTGCTGATGGTCTACTCGACCACCTTCGATTGGAGCTATCTGGAATACGGCTCGCCGGTGCGCATCTTCCTCAACCAGCTACGCTCGGCAGTGATCGGCGTGGCGGTGATGCTGCTGGTCTGGCGTATGGATTACCGCATCCTGCGTAACCGGGGGATTGCTGCGGCGATCATGCTTGTCACCATCGTCGCGCTGAGCGTGCTGTTGATCATCAACCAGAATGAGGATTTTGGCTCCCGGCGTGCCTTGTATCAGGGCTCGTTCCAGCCCGGCGAAGCGGCCAAGCTGGCACTGATCATTTACTTTGGGGCCTGGCTGGCCTCTCGGCGGGAGCAGCTTCATAAGCTGGGCTATGGCCTTATTCCTTTTTCGATTTTGGTGGGCGCGGTAGGCAGCCTGATTGTGCTTGAGCCTGATCTGAGCACGGCGGCCATACTGGTCCTGGCCGCCTGGACGATGTTCTTCCTGGCGGGGGCCAACATCGTTCAGATCGGTCTGACCGGGGTGGGCGCGCTGGCCGTCGGTGTGACGCTCGCCACGCAGTTTAACTATGCCCGCCAGCGTCTGGTCGATCACATCAATGCCATGCAGGACCTGACCCAGGCCAGCTGGCACGTCCAGCAGGCGATCATTGCTTTTACGGCACCAGGGAAAGATGGCGGATCGTTCAGCCCTAACTGGTTTGGTATTGGGTTGGGGCAGAGCCGCCAGAAGTTCGGCTTCCTGCCTGCTGCTCATACCGACAGCATCTTTGCCATCATCGGCGAAGAGTTGGGGCTGTTTGGCTGTTTGGTGGTGATCGGGTTGTGCACGTTGTTTGTCTGGCGTGGGTTTAAGATCGCGCGTGAGGCGCAAGATCCGTTTGGCGCATTGCTGGCGGGGGGGATCGCCTCGTGGATTGCCTATGAGGTTCTTCTCAATATCGCGGTTGTCACAGCGGTTGTGCCCTTCACGGGTGTGGCACTGCCGTTTATCAGCTACGGCGGCTCGAACCTGGTAGTGATCCTGACCGGTGTGGGTTTGTTAATGAGCATTTCGCGGCGCAGGCCGCTCAAGATAGAAAGGCAAGAGGCCCGTGCGGATTATGATTTCGGGCGGGGGAACCGGCGGCGGCGTGTATCCCGCATTAGCCGTCGCAGCGGCCCTGAAAGCTAAAGCTCGCCCCTCCAAAGAAGGAAGGGGGATCGAGGTAGAGCTTCTCTGGATCGGCAGCCGGTGCGGGCCAGAGCGTAATTTGGTGACCCGTGAGGGCATTGACTTTGAAGCCGTTCCCAGTGGTCCGCTGGCCGGGCTTGGCCTGGGCATCCGATTTGTCTCGGCTCTCAAGATCATCGTTGGGACAATCAAAGCCGCGGCGATTGTATGGCGCTTCCGGCCACAGGCACTCTTCATCACTGGCGGCTGGGTGACGATCCCGGCGGCGTTGGCCTGCTGGCTGAGCTGGGTGCCGGTGATGATCTACACACCTGACACCGAGCCGGGTGGGACGATCCGGATCTTGAGCCGCGTCGCAGCGCGGGTGGGGATCAATACAGCCGGGGCGGCGCGTTACTATCGCCCCGGCCAAGTTGTCGAGACAGGCTATCCGCTCCGAGCCGAGCTTCTCCTTGCTGCCGGGTATAATATATTCGGGCAGCCCCTTCCTGGAAAGGAAGGTCTCAGTCATCTGTCCGGAACACGCAAGCAGGCACAGGAGTATTTCAACCTTTCACCAGATAAATCCGTCCTTTTGATCTTTGGTGGCAGCACCGGAGCGCGCGGTATCAGCCGCGTGGTGATGGAGCAGCTGCCCCAGATACTCGCAAGCTGGCAGGTGCTTCATCTGGTTGGGCAGCGCGACTGGGAATGGGTAAAAGAATCGGCGGGCGGGCTTTCTGGTGAGGCCGCCGGACGCTATCATCCATATGAATATTTGCACAGCGATGAAATGGCCCTGGCACTGGCCGCCGCCGATCTGGTTATCTCGCGTGCTGGGGCCAGTATTCTCGGTGAGTTTCCTCTATTTGAGCTTCCGGCTATACTTGTGCCATACCCGCACGCTTGGCGCTACCAGAAGACCAATGCCGACGTTTTGGCTGCTCGTGGGGCGGCTGTGCGGGTGGATGAGGTAAACTTGCAAGAGGAGCTGCTGCCGCTGCTTGAGCAGCTGCGAGGCGATGTTTCCAGGCGGAAACATATGGTCGCTGCATCAGGAGCAATGAAGAAACCGGACGCGGCAGCGAAGCTGGCTGATGAGCTTATAGATCTGGCATGCCGCCATGTATCGTCGTAGGGGCATAGCACGCCATGTCTCTGCAAAAGGTAGATTAACGTGATCGAACTTTCTGCAGTCTTTTGGATTTTTGTTGCCTGCTTTGGCATTATCGGCTTGCTGCGCGGCTGGGTGCGTGAGGTTCAAGTCACCGCTGCCGCGGTATTGGCCATGTTCGTCATCGAGAAGATCAGCCCCTGGGTCGGGCAGGTTCTGGTTGATCGCACACCACTGGAAATGCTGTCCGTCGATCCGCTTGGCACGTTGCGCCGTCTGGTGATGTTGAAGACGGCCATTTTGTTGTCTGTGGTTTTTTTCGGCTATCAGGGGCCGATGGTGATTGATTTTGCCACCAAGGGGCGGGTTAAGGCGAACCGGGCCCGCGAGACAATTCAGGAAGGCCTTCTGGGTCTAGGGACCGGTTTGCTTAACGGTTACCTGATCGTCGGCGCGCTGTGGTGGTATATGGATAATGGGCACTACCCTTTTCCCTGGATTGTTGGCCCATCTGCATTTCCTAATTCTATCAGTACTGATATGCTGGCTTTGCTTCCTCTTCATTTTCTCACCAGCCCCTGGCTGGAAATCCTGGTGGTGGTCTTCTTCTTGATCGTGATAGTGGTGGTCATCTGACATCTGGCACCTGACCAGCAACGAAAGCCAAAAGAGGGGCGCCTCATTTTTATGAAGCGCCCCTCTTGTCGTGTATGGTAGATCTTAGCTCGGCAGAAGAATCCCCCTGGCTTGTAATCACAATGCGCAGCAAAGCATGTGTTTTGCGACTTATAAATTTCTGGATCAACGACAAAAAGTGGGGTTAGCCTCAGACCCTAAAGGTTTTTCGACATTGAAGGGCGGTCATTTCGGTCGAAAGTGTGTCTACATTGGAACACGATATTTCCCGAAAGAAACCTTTAGGGTCTTCCGATGAGCGTTTTTCCCCACTATTCCGCGTAGCCCCGTTTTTCTCTGTGTCCTCTGTGTCTCTGGTATGAAAATAGATTGGGCGAAGCGTCAATATGCGCACGGTCGGACTAACAGTCCGACCTACGTTAGCCTGGACATTCTCATCTATTGAAGGTGCAGGCGTTAGCCCGGCATTGTAAAGATAAGCTTCTCGATAGGCGCCCCTCAACATCTACATATGCCCTTGAGATGCAGATAGGCTCATCGGTTAGGAGCTGGCATCCGGCTGACACAATGGGCTGAAACAGCGTTCTCAACAACGTCTTTTGCCTATTTTACCCGAAAGGGTAATAGACATCGCCAAGGCTATATCCTTACAATAAAGCCAGGTTTTTGGTGCGCATGGGCAAGGTCGTAATGTTTCCGCCATCGATGCAGCTCTCCCCAAATCTATGCCGTGGTGGAAGATTATTCTGACTTATTTTTCTCGACCAAATCATCAACAGACTCATAAGAAAGGATACGTAATATGGAAACGATCAATACAGGAGACACAGCCTGGATACTGGTTGCCATTGCCCTAGTCATGATGATGACCCCTGCATTGGCCTTCTTCTATGGAGGGATGGTGCGCCGAAAGAATATACTTTCGACGCTGAACCTGAGCTTCATCGTTCTGGGGGTGATCAGCGTGCAGTGGGTGCTGTTTGGCTATACGCTGGCCTTCGGTCCCAGCCAGGGCGGCCTCTTTGGGGGGATGAACTTTGCAGGCTTGCTTGGTGTGGGTGGAGCGCCAAATGCTACCTATGCGGACAACATTCCGCACCTGGCTTTTGCCGCCTACCAGATGATGTTCGCTATCATCACACCGGCGCTGATCACCGGGGCGTTTGTTGAGAGGGTGCGTTTTAAGACCTTTCTGGTATTCACACTGCTGTGGGCTACGCTGATCTATGACCCGGTGGCGCACTGGGTGTGGGGAGACGGTGGTTTTCTGCGCGAGTTTGGCGCGTTGGACTTTGCCGGTGGGACGGTAGTGCACATCACAGCCGGCTTTGCGGCGCTGGCCTTTGCGCTGGCAATCGGTCCACGTAAGGGGTTCGGCAAGGCACCTATGGAACCATCCCGGATACCCTATACAGTTTTAGGCGCGGGCTTACTGTGGATGGGCTGGTTTGGCTTCAACGGTGGCAGCGCGCTGGCAGCTGATGGTCTCGCCATCCAGGCTGTCGTGACGACCAACACCGCTGCTGCCGCTGCCAGCCTGGTGTGGATGTTCCTCAGTTGGGGAGTAGATGACAAACCCAGCATTCTGGGGATAGCCACCGGCGCTGTAGTAGGGCTGGTGGCAATTACACCGGCGGCCGGGTTTGTCACGCCGTTGGCAGCCATGGTGATCGGCGGCGTTGCGGCAGCCATCAGCTACTTTGCCATTCGCCTGCGCCAGAGGATTGGTTTGGATGAATCACTGGACGTTTGGGCCTGCCATGGCATGGGTGGTGTATGGGGTGCCCTGGCAACGGGTTTGTTTGCGACCACGAAGGTTAACACCGGTGGTGCCGATGGTCTTTTCTATGGCAACCCAAACCAGCTGATGGTCCAGGCGGCGACCGCCGTGCTCGTGATGGTATTCTCGTTCGTGCTGACCTTCGTGATAGCCAAAGTGTTGGATCGTGTGATGGGACTGCGCGTGACGGCCGATGAAGAAGAGGTCGGCCTGGATATCAGTGAGCATGGCGAGCGCATTTATGCATAAGAGACAGCCAACGAAAGGAACAAGGTGACTGCCATGACAATGAAAATCGAAGCAATTATTCGTGAAGAGAAGCTCTCTGATGTCAAATGTGCTCTGCGGAAGATTGGCATCATCGGGATGAACGTCTTTCCGGTTGAGGGACATGGACGGCAGGGTGGCATCACGCTGATGGGGCGAGCGGGCTCCTACCAGGTCGATATGCTGCCAAGGATGCAGATCAACATTATTCTCAGCGATCACAATGTTGAGAAGACCATCCAGACGATCCGCGACGCTGCTCAGACCGGTAATCGTGGTGATGGTGTGATCTTCGTCTATCCGGTCGTCGATGTCATCCGCATCCGCACTGGTGAGCGCGGTCGAGAAGCCCTGACGTACGAAGGGGATATCGATACGATGGTTGAGAAGCCGGGGTAATAACCTGATAGTTTGGCGGATGGGGGTACACCGGGGTGCTCTCATCCGCCATGTTAGCATCTGTCGTACTCTGCCTACGCCTCACACCAAGCAATAATCCTCTCGTACTGAGCTACCCATCAGGACTTCAACAAAACGGTTTGCCTAATCGTCCATCCTCGCAGCGATGCGCAGCTTGGCGCTTCGGGACCGAGGATTGGCGGCGACTTCTTCCTCCGTCGCTTCGATGGGCTTGCGGGTGACCAGGCGCAGCGTGGCCTTGTGCCCGCACTGGCACACAATCAGCTCGGGAGGGCACAGGCAGTCGGTGGCTTCGCGCTTCATGAACTGCTTGACGATGCGGTCCTCCAGGGAGTGGAAGCTGATCACCGCCAGCCGCCCACCGGGCTTGAGCAAATCGACGGCCTGGGGGAGGGCGCTCTCAAGCTCACCCAGCTCATTGTTGACCGCGATGCGCAGCGCCTGGAAGGTGCGCGTTGCCGGGTGGATCTTCTCGCGGCGGCCGCCGGGCAAAGCGCCTGCGACGACTTCAGCCAGGGCCTGGGTAGTGGCGATGGGACGCTTCGACACGACCGCCCGGGCGATGCGCCGCGAGTGCCGCTCCTCGCCGTAGCGATAGATCAGGTCGGCCAGCGCGGCTTCGGGCAGCGTGTTGACCAGGTCGGCGGCGGTTTCCCCATCGGCGGTGTTGAAGCGCATGTCGAGCGGGCCGGCGGCGCGGAAGGCAAATCCGCGGCCGGGATCGTCAAGCTGCATCGATGAGAGGCCGAGGTCCAGCAGGATGGCATCGACCGCCGCACAGCCGAGCGGCGGGGCCAGCGTTCCCATCCGGGCGTAGGAGGCATGGATGGTTTGACATCGATCACCAAAGCGGGCCAGCCGCGCCTGCGCAATCGACAGCGCCGCCTCGTCGCGGTCGAAGCCGAGCAGGCGGCCGTCAGGCGCAGAGGCGTCGAGCAAGGCTTCGGCGTGGCCGCCGGCTCCTAACGTGCCATCGATGCACAATGCCCCAGGCCGCACGGCCAGGCCATCGACCACTGCTGTGAGCAGCACCGGGATGTGGGGAGGGGATTGGTCAGGCATGAGGGATGAGGGATGAGGGATGAGGCGTGAGGCCATGATACTGAGAGCGGCGGGGGCAGTATGTGGGGAGGATACGGGGAGGATATGAGGAGGATATAGGGAGGATATAGGGAGGATATAGGGAGGAT
>JAFGMS010000084.1 GCA_016927375.1 Anaerolineae bacterium | reverse complement strand
GCGTTCCGGTCTGACCCGCGCGCGTTCCGGTCTGACCCGCGCGCGTTCCGGTCTGACCCGCGCGTCTTCCGGTCTGACCCGCGCGCGTTCCGGTCTGACCCGCGCGTCTTCCGATCTGACCCGCGTGTCCTCTGATCTGACCCGCGTGTCCTCTGATCTGACCCGCAGATGTTTCGGTTTGATTGGAGGGCGCGCCGATGTAACAGGGGAGCCGTCGATCGACTACCGCCGATGAGTAGATTTCGCCGCGGGGCGATCAGATGTGTAATTGCGTGTGTGCGATGAGGTCCGGAAAGAATATCCGGAAGTCATCTTCCAATTCTGTATAGTTTCGTTTTAGCTCATCGATGCTGCTCGCCAGATCGACCCTGCGTCTGAGCCGCCGCTCAAGCCTGCCCAGCGCGAGTGCAATACCGTCGATGTCTCGATAGGCTCTCAGCCAGTCCGCCGCGAGCATTCTAGGTAGGGCGGCCTGTAAGGGCGGCGGGAGCAGTGCTCGATGCGCTTGCAGATCGGCATAGATCTCATCGATGTACTCTTCCAGGGGCTGATCGCAGTAGGTGTCCCAATTCGCCGCCAGAAAGTGATCGTAGAACACGTCGATGAGCACGCCCGCGAATCGTGTGTGGGTGGGGCCAATGCGCTTCTTGCTTTGCTGCACAATGGGGTGACTGTCTGTGTAGGCGTCGATGGCCTTGTGGAGGGCGATGCCCTGCTGCACGGCAGGATGCAGCGCTGCCGTGTCGACGCCCTTGACGAAGTCCCCTGCCAGATTGCCAATTCGCAGGAGAGGGTCATCGCCGGACAGGTATAGGTGGGCAAGGTGGTTCAAGTGTGCACCTGCCTGTGCAAGCTCGGTTTGCTATTCTTTCCTGGCCTCAACCGGATTTTGCAGCACACCGATTCTCTCCACCTCCACCTCGACTACATCGCCTGGGTGGATCGGTGAGACGCCGGCAGGCGTGCCGGTCATGATGATGTCGCCCGGCAGCAGGGTCATCACGCGCGAGATATATTCGATGAGGAAGGGCACGTCGAAAACCATCTGGCTGGTGCGGGAGTCCTGCCGAGTTTCTCCGTTGACCCTGCACTTCACGGCCAGGTCAGAAGGATCTAGGTCGGTGTTGATCCAGGGACCAAGCGGGCAGAATGTGTCGAAGCTCTTGGCGCGCGCCCACTGCCCATCGCTGAACTGGTAATCCCGCGCACTGACGTCGTTGCCGCAGGTGTAGCCCAGCACGTACGTGAGGGCCTCGTCCTGGGTGATGAACCGTCCCTGCCGGCCGATGACCGCGACCAGCTCCACTTCGTGCTCGACCTTGCCCATTCCCGGCAGCAGCTCGATGCTCTGGCCGGGGCCAATGAGAGCACTGGGCGGCTTGAGGAAGAGCAGCGGCTCTGCAGGGACTTCGGCATCGTGCTCGCGGGCGTGCTCGGTGTAGTTGCGGCCCAGACAGACGATCTTGCTGGGCGTGATCGGCGCCAGCAGCTTGGCCTGGCTGAGAGGGCCGATCTTGTCGCCGCGCTGCGCGTGCGGGCTGAACATGTTGCCTTCCAGGGTGTAGAGGTCATCACCTTCGATGATGCCTTCTCGCGGCCCGTCTGAGCTCAGAAATGAACAAATTAGCATGGTCTTCTCCTATCGAAGCTCGATGATCCTGTCTCTGATGGGGTAACGGGCTGAACATTGCTCACAATAGATCACCTGGTTGTCCTTGACGAGGCTCAGGGTGCTGCATCGTGGGCACAACAAGATCTCAGAGATGGGGCGTACCCCTGCGGATGAGTGCCCATCCCGCTGTCCCCAGACCAGATCGTAATCCACCTGCCAGGCCTGGATTTGCACATTGATGATACCCAGTTTCCCAAGCAGCGTGGTGAGCCGTTTCGGGTTGAATACCCGGCCGGGCAACATTTGTGCATCGAAGCCTCTGCGCCGGGTGGTGAGCAGGATGCCGCCGGTCCGCAGCACCCGGACGGCCTCGGCCAGCTGCTTGGCGGGGTTGGGTGTGAATTCGGTCATTTCCAGGCAGGTGACGGCATCGAAGACATCGTCAGGAAAAGGGAGATGGGCAGCATTCTGCCAGATCAATGTGAGCCGGTTGTTGTACCCGTTGGTCTTCTGCGCGGCGACCTTCAGCATATCGCGCGAGGCGTCCAGCCCGACGATCTTGCCCTGGAAGGATGGTTGTTCCAACAGTGCCAGAGGCAGCCGGGCCGTTCCCGTGCCAACGTCGCAGACCAGTGGGGCCGGGATGCTCTTCAAGGCCTCGGCCAGAGGCCGCCCCAGGAAGATGGCCTCCATACCGGCATCGAACTGCTTGATGGCATCGTAGCGATTGGCCGTCAGGTCGTACAGCCGGGTCACCGCCCATTGGCCGAGATACGTCCCTTCGGCGATGACCAGCTGCCAGTAGGCGATTATCCCTAAAATCAGAAGGCCGGAAAGGCCAAGTATCCAGATGAGTCCGTTCGACATGAGTCCGTTAGCTCTCAGCGGTCAGCAATCAGCTTTCAGCAATCGTCGATGGTCTTTCATGTGTCAGCTTGATCACCGATCACTGAAAACTTATCACCCATCACCCATCACCCATCACTCAAGTATACCCGTCTCTCTGAGCCAGGCTTCGCTGCGGGCCACCCCCTCCTTCAGGGAGACCTTGGGAGACCATCCCAGTTGGTCTTTGGCTTTCTGGTTCGAGATCAGCCCGCGCCCGCAGAGCTGATTTGCGTAGTGGCTCAGCTTGGCCTCCGGGAAGAAGGGCGTGGCCACTGCTGCCAGCCCCTTCAGTGCCCAGCCGGGCAGCCTGATGGCCCGGTCGGTGGGGACCATCTCCATGTAGGCGCCCAGGAACTCACCCATTGTCACCGGCCCATCATCGGTCCCGTTGAAGATCTCGCCGACGGCGGCGGGATGCGTGGCGCAGGTCACCAGCATGTCGACCAGATTGTCGATGTAGACAGGGTAGGCTGTTCCGCGCCCGCCATCGATGATTGGTAGCCATCCCTTTTTGGCCCACTTAGCCAGGCGTATCGTCCAGCCGGGCGAGCCCGGTCCGTAAACCATCCCTGGCCGGACGATTACATAAGTCAGACCGGTGTTGTGCGCGGTTTCCTTCAGCCTCTCCTCGGCTTGGATCTTAGTATCGCCATAGGGATCGCCGTACGGCTTGAGTGGGGTACTCTCATCGACGTTGGTGTCACCATGCATACCATAGACGGCAATGCTGCTGGTGAAGACGAAGCGGTTGACACCAGCCTCGGCGCTTATCTCGGCTAGATGGCTGGTCGCGTCGACGTTCACCCTCTGAAAGTTGCTAAGTGGTCGCCCCCTCAGCCAGGCTGCGATGTGCATGACGATCTGCACCTGATGCTTGTCGAATATGGCCTTCACCTGGGCCTTGTCGGTGATATCGCCTTTGACGATCTCAATCCCGGCCTTGGCCAGACTATCGCCCTTCCCGGGGGTGCGTTCGAGTGCCAGCACGTGGGCGCCATCTGCGTGCAGCCTTCTGGCGGCATAACCACCGATGAAGCCGGTCGCTCCGGTAACCAGGATGTGTTTGCCGGCCACGTTGTCTGTCATGGGATCTGTCCTTCCAGTCCGGGTACGAACGTTAAGGGTTGGGGTGCTGTATGGCTGTGGGCGATATTAGTGCTGGAGGGGAGGGAATGAGGTTTCTGTTTGTCGAGCGTCACGGGGTGATCGCTGGCAGGGATTGGTTTCTCGACGAGAGACATGCCCATCTCGCTGATGCTGATCCCCTGTGTATCGACTGGCAGAACCCACGCCTGAGCCTCGTTTTGGGTAGCCTTGCGATAAGCACGTGCCATTGCCTTGGCGATCTCATCGTGATCGTTCTCCGCAAAGGCCAGTAGAGCCGGTCCGGTGCCGCTGATGGCTGTCGCTGCCGCCCCATTCTTGAGGGCTGCCTGGCGCATTTGATCGTATCCGGGGATTGATTTGCTATGGGCCTCTTCGTGCAGCCGGTCGTGCATGACACGGGCTAACAGGTCGATGTCGCCTGTGCTCAGCGCCTGAACGACCAGGGCCGCATTCCCAATGTTGAATACGGCATCCTTGAGATTGACCCGCTGTGGAAGGTCGATACCGGAATTGCCGGGTTTGTCTTCCGGCAGCACGGTAACAACCCTCATCGGGGCAACCTGTACGGGTTTGTAGATGAGCTTGTTGTCGCTGTGGCTGCTGATGACCAATCCGCCTAATAGAGCTGCCAGGAGCGCGTGAGGCCGGTTCTCGATCTCGATGACCTGATGCAGCAGCTCTTCGCGCGTGAAAGGGCTCCCCAGCAAGACGTTGGCGGCGATTGCTCCGCCCAACAAGGTGGCTGCATCCCCTCCCAGGCAGCTGCCGGAGGGAATACGATTTTCCAGGTGTATATGCAGTCCACCAGGGAGATAACCGGCTTTATGGAAAATATGCAATATGGCCTGACGCACCAATACGGCGGTGTCCTCGATCTCCTGCCGGGTGTTATCACCCTGGAGATCGAAGTCTAGGCCATGTTCGAGCTCGACAAGCTCGACAGTGTTGTGCAGCCCTAATGCAAGTGCCATACAGCCGAGGCCGGGGCCGAGGTTAGAGCTGGTGGCGGGTACAGTAACGCGGACTTTGGTCAAGGTTGGGCTCTCAGTTCATAGTTCATTACTTATGTCAGCACAAGGTGTATTTTGTGTCACTGTGTAGTGGGTACCGATAAGACCCGTTCGAGAGTGTAGCCATGGTCAGGTATCAGCGCAAGAAGATGTTGTTCTTTGTTGGCACAGTTGGTTCACGTGGTACAATCCGCTCGATACGTTCGATGTGAGCACAGGGGGATTGATATGCACTGTCGGAAGCATAAGTTCATTCATTGGATGATTGTAGCGGGACTGGTTGGTGTGTTGATGGCTTGTAGTATCCTGCCGGGAGAGAATGAAGCGCCTGAGAGCGCAACTCCTACTATGCCGGTCGCCACCCTCCCACCCGACGTAGAGCCAACGCCCTATGTTTGTGAGGCGTCGGTGGTCGAGCAGCCTTATGAGAATGGGTTCATGTTCTGGATCGGGCGTACTCTTGAAGAGAAATGCGAGCTGGAGCATTCATTTGCACCCGGCTCCGGGGAGATATGGGTGGCGATCTTCGATGAGAGCGAGCGGAGTGGCGAGTGGCTCATTTTTGTGGATGAGTGGGATGAAGCAAGCGAGCCTGAGCTGGATCCTACATTGACCCCACCAGCCGATCTCATGCAGCCTGTAAGGGGCTTCGGGAGGGTATGGCGAGAGCTTCTCACCGAGGCGCAGCGTCAGAAATTGGGATGGGCGACAGCTATCGAGCTGCCCTCGACCACCGAGTATCGCTACGAGGGAAGCGGGTTCATTAACATGGAGGGTGACTTCGTTCCCCGGCCGGGGAGGCATGTGATGAGAGGGCTGGCAGGGGGCATCTTTGTGTTCGATGAGACGTCCCAGACTTTCCAATACACGCCGCCGGCAAGCAATGAGTGACGAGAGCAGCGAGTGCTCAGCCCTCGTTGCTTTCTATGCCCCTCTCGGAGAACTCCTCGACCTGATAGACCTCGACCTGCATGCCGGGCATGAGCCATGCTTTAGGGGACAGGCCCATTTTCTGACTCAGCATGTCAAGAAAAGTGATGGGATCGGGGATCTTGTCCCAGACCTGGGGGAGGAAAGTTGCACGATGCAGCCCTCGTGACAGGGTTACCCCATCGATACCCGGTCTGATCAGCTTTGGCAGGGCGTCCGGAGCAGGTACGTTCAGCTTCTGGGGAGGGGTTAGAACGGAGATCTCGATGTCAAGTGAGGGCGCTTCGGCGGGTGTTACCGGCGCGAAGCGTGGGTCGGAGAGCGCGGTCTGGGCGGCAGTGTGGATCACCTCCTCAGCCAGAGGTGCTCTGGCGATCAGTGTGCCTGTGCATCCTCGCAGCTCATCGCCGATGTGCAGCGTAACGAAGCAGGCGGCGGGCTCACGTAGTCCGGCAGGCAAGTTCGCGAGCTCGATTGGTGGGGGTATCTTGCCCGCAGCCGCTGCCTCGATGGCCTCTCTTGCCAACTTGAGTAAGAGCCTGCGCTCGTCGGATGATAGGCTCGCGATCCGTTTTTCTGCCATGGGGTATCGCCTTTCTGCCCGGTAAGACCCAGCTCGTTTGTTAACCACAATAGTATCATGGATAACGTCTGCCCGCGCCAATTTGACGTATGCATCTCTCGTTACTCGTCACGCATCCCCCGTTACAAGTGCCCGGAGGATGCCCTCTGCAAATCCTGTCAGGTCGGTAAGACCTTCCGCTATCGTGGCCCATGATTTTCCAACGATCAATGTAGGCACGGGGTTGTAGGTATGGCCACGCTGCCCTGTTTCTTCGATGTTGCCATGATCGCTGGTGAGAATCACCAACCCTTCTGATATGTCCCACACATCGAGGATGCCGGCCATCACGCCATCGATGGTCTCCAGCAGATCCACTGCTTCTTGAAGTGTCCCGCGATGACCGATGTAGTCCGTCAGCCAGTGATCGAAGAAGGTGAAGTCGTGTTCCCCGGCTAGCTGGGCAAGGTGCTGACCTGCCTCGAAGGGTGTCATGACAGGCGTCGAGTTGGTGCCGAAACGAGCCTTCCAGCCGCGGCCGGTGAAATCGACCGAGAAAGCTTTTCTCTGTTGTAGTGCCTCAGTACCTGGGAAGATGACATCTGCTGTATGCAGAGCCAGCTGGTTGGCCGACAGCAGTCGCTTGCCGCGCCGGATGCTCTCGAAGAATGTTTCGGGGAAAGCGTTGGCAAAAGCGATGTCGATGCCGTGAGCCTTGAGCCTGCTGAGCACGTTGTCTCGCTCGATGATCTCAGCGATCGAGCGGTTGGGGCGCGGCCCGTAGTGGCGCCCGATCATCTCAGGAACGTTGATGCCCGTCAGGATGGTGGCCTGACCGGTTGCGCTTTGCGGCTTGCCTTCGATGCCCAGACAGGCATCGGTGGGGATAAAGACACTTTGCTTACCCTCGATGCGAGAAAGACCGCGCAGCCAGGAATGTCCATCTGTGAAGCCTGTCAGTGTGGGGAGGTTGGCGACGGCAAAAGGGTTTTGCGTGGGATCGTTCTCGCCCAGCCCAACACCATCCAGGAACAGGAATAGGATGCGCATTTCCGGCGATCAACCGCTGCGGGTAAAGCGGTACCAGGCCGAGCCGGCCCCGGCACTCGTGTCTCGCCCCAGATTGCTCCAGGTAAGGGTGAAATGGGGTTCAAACAGCTCCTTGACGGCCTCCGGCCCAAGGCCTGTCGGGCGCTCGGGGGTGGGGCGAAACATATACAGCATGAAAGTGGCGCCGGGCCGCAGCAGGCGTGCAAGGTTGTCGGCATAGGAGGGCATCTGCTCCTGGGTCAGGCTGTGCCCGCAGCCGATATCGACTGCCAGATCGAATCTTTCTTCAGACATGGTGTCATACAGCTGTGTGACATCGTTGACGGAGAACTTCACGCGATCAGCAACCCCTGCCTGCCGGGCCTTTCTGCGAGCGATGCGGATCGGTCTTGGAACGTAATCAATCCCGACCACCTGCCAGCCCTGCCGGGCCAGATAGATGGCGTTGGTTCCTGTGCCGCATCCCAGATCGAGCGCCCTACCAGGCGGCAGTTTTTCCTCCTCGATGAGGTGCGTGATTTCTGGAGGGGTTATTCCGGTATCCCAGGGGGTGCGACCAAGCAGATAGCTGATCCGGAAATACAACCTTTGCATCAGGCACTTTCCAGATCGACCTGAAGGATTGCCTTGGGTGGGCTCGGAGTCGTCGACGTGCATTCTATGCCGAGGGTCTCTTCGAAGGAATGACGCCTCGGAGCCGGTCGATCATCGCCAGGGGGATGGTGCGGATTTCTGTGATCCCCAACAGCAGTCCCAGGCCGAAGTAGACGGTGACGCCCAGCGCTCCGCCACCCACCAGCATGATCAACGTTCCCGGCTGTAGGAGATGCCCAAATAGGACAATCGATGCGCCCATGACGGCGGCGGCCAACAGTGCCTTGGCCGTGTCGATCAGAATGTGGTGGGCATCGATGCCCTTCCAGCGGAAGTGCAAGATCACCAGCCCGGTGATTGCCTCGATGCCCACTGCCACCCCGTTTGCCAGGGCAGGGCCGCCGTGCTCCAGTCCGCCTGCCGCGAAGGGGCGTGCCAGCCAGATTGCCAGGCCGACGTTGATGGCCGTGGTGAAGAAGGAGACAATCAAGGGGGTTAGTGTGTCTTGCTGGGCGGCATAAGCCCTTATCACGATGTCGAGCAGCGATTGGCTGACCAGTGCGAGTACGTAGAACTGGAGGGCAAAATAGACCAGCTTGGTGCTTTCGGCAGTGAACTCACCGCCTTCGAAAAGCAGGCGGATAGCCGGG
Organism: Anaerolineae bacterium; assembly: GCA_016927375.1. Taxonomy (GTDB): domain Bacteria; phylum Chloroflexota; class Anaerolineae; order Aggregatilineales; family UBA3940; genus JAFGMS01. The sequence goes on along the minus strand of JAFGMS010000084.1, from coordinate 10,125 downwards.
CGTCCCAGGGCGATCAGTCCTACAGCTGCCGGGATGCTGAACATCAGCACAGCCCGGACCCCGCCGCTGAGTGCCCGTCGTTGGGCGCTGACGTCTTTCTCTGCGGCCAGCGCAGACATGACCGGGAAGATAGCAAAACCGAGCGCCGTCCCGATCAGCGTCCAGGGAATGTTCATCAGCCGGTAGGCATAGGTCAGCGCCGAGAGCCGTCCTTCACCCAGCCGGGAGGCCAGGTTCGAGTTAATCCAGGTGATGCTGGCCCGTGCCATCAACAGGTCGACCACGCGGGGGGCCATCAGGACCAGCACGCGCCTGAGCAGGGGATCTTTCAGGTTCAGAATGGGGCGCCAGTGTACTTTGTAGGTGATCAACCCCGGAACCTGGATCAGGAGATGCATCGATGCACCAATCACTGCTCCCCAGGCCAGGCCAAAGATGCCCATCTGGGGCGCCAGCACCAGCGCGCCAAAGATGATCCCGACATAGTAGATGGTCGGTGCCAGTGCAGGCAGCCAGAAGTGTTGGTGTGCATGCAGCGTGCCGGTGAAAATGCTGCTGATGCTGAAGATGACGGTTGAGATCAAGAGGATTTGCAGGATTTGGGCGGTCAGGGTCTGGATGTCCGGCGGGTAGCCTGGGCCAATACCCCAGGGCGCGCTGACCAGTGTTGGGGCCAACAGGGCACCCAGGATCGCTGCCAGGCCGGTCATCAGAAAGATGACATTGACCACCTGGCTGGCCAAAGTGTTCGCGCCGCGCTGATCGTTCTTCTTGAGCAGCTCAAGGTAAACCGGCATGAAAGCGTAGACCAGCGTCCCAGCCGAGAGGGCGACGACCAGCAGCTCGGAGAGACCGTCGGCGGCTGTGTAGGCATCGTAAGCTGAGCCGGTCCCGAAGATACCGGCAATAATGCGCTGCCGCAGCAGGCCGACCGGGAAAGCCAGCAAAGAACCGCCGATGACGATCAGCGTCGAGCAGCCTACCTGCCCAACACGATTCGATGATATCTGAGATTTGGTGTTTGACATTTGATATTTGGACCGTAAGATGTGATTCGGATAGGGCCGGTTGTTCATCCGGTTGTTATCAGGGACGCATGGTGACTGTTGGCCTTGCTCGCTTTGTGTAGATTGGCGGCTGCTTCGCTTTACGCGACAGTTCCCCAATGTCTACCGATGGTCCTATGATGTCTCCCAACGGCTGCTACCTGTTGACCTACCTGTCGACCAACGGTTGCTTCGCGCTGTCTGACGGCTGCTTCACGTTGATGGACACTGACCTTCCTTCGATAGGACTTCAGAAACCGGTACCCGGCTAACCGCCGCTGTTGAGCTGCTCCAGGGCCTGGATTGCGGGTGCAAAGTGAGCGTTGCGCTCCAGGGCCAGATTGAAATAGTATCGCGCGCTGTCGGTGTCTCCTTGCGCCAACACCGCCTGTCCTCTGTAATACCATGCTTCTTCAGACTCGGCTTGCGGGTTAGAACTGTAGTTGAGCGTCCAGGTCGCCAATTCGATGACGTCGTCGTATCTGCCGACACCCAAGTAGGCCTGGTAAGGCTCATGATGATACCATAGCATGCGGCGAGGAAGGCCAATGCTGCGGGCCTGATCGAAGGCCAGGGCCGCGTTTTGGTAATCACCCAGACCGGTGAGGCTGGTGCCCAGGTTGAACCATCCAAAGAGGTCATCCTGGTTCTGTGACAGCTCGGTATGGGCCATCTCGACAGCTTTGGCATACATTATGTTGTCATCTGTATCGAGCCCAGGGACGGCGGCGACGATGGCGGCGTTCTGGGGAGGATAGACAACGTAATATGTCCGGTTGAAATGCCGCCACAGTTCATCCAGGCGCTCGTAGTCCCAATAGTCGATGGGAAATGTTTCATCGAAGCCGTAATGCTTCCACCCCCAATATGAGTCGAGGGCTGCGAACTGCCCTGTCACGTCAGAATAACCGACGACGAGCATGTAATGCCCCATCCATCCCTTTTCGGGTTCTTCGTCAAAGCCGCGCTCGATCACCACAGGGTAGCCGGCTGCTATGAACTGCTTCAGGACATCGGTGGTGCCGTTGATGCGAACCAGGGTCTGGTAGCCCAGGCTCTTCACGTAAGCAGGGATCTCAGATGGGCTGACATTGACATCTTCTCGATTTCCTTTGAGGAAATTGGCTGCCTGATCTTGTGTAGACTGGACTCCCCAATAGCTCAGGGCCATCGTGAGGTTAGCAGGGCCGCAGTTGTTCCACCCCTGTGGAATGTAGGTAAAACCCGTCAGGAGGAAATCACTGGGTATCGAAGGTGTTGGGGAGGGCGTTGGCTGTGGAGATGCCGTCAATGTAGGCGTTGGCATTCCTTCATCGGGCACAGGAGCCTGGCTGTTACCTCCAATCACCGGTGTGGGTGTGGTCAGCTCGGCGAGCAGTGCGCTGCCGCTGCCGGCCGGGATAGCTGTAGGAACGATCTCCTGGGCGTTGATGTCTGAGTAGATGTACTCCTGCAGCAGAGGCGGAGCATAGGCGGCTATGTAGCGAGGCGGAACAAGCTGGCGGACGGCACGAGCGAACCACAGTGGCGCTGTGCAGGCCCCGAGAAACAGAGCTATGGCTGCACCATAAACAAGCCATGATATCCATTGTCTCTTGGGCCTGCGGATTTGGACGGTGCGTTTTTTTACATGTGACAGTCTCATGTTGTTGTTCCTGGACGTAGGCCTTCAGTTGTCAGCCTGTGGCTGATGGCTTTTGGCTGCCGTCCTTCTACTTGTAAATGCTCGCTCGTTACTCAGTATCTACGGCTGAACGAATATGCATGGATACTGATAAGGTCTTGCTATGAATACATAACGTGAAAGAGGGGCAAAAAGAGTCGCAGCAGGGAACCCTACTCCTCGCCCAGCGCATCGAGTGCCTTTTGGGCAGCGTCGTAGTTCTTGTTGAATCTCAGAGCCAATCTGAACTGCTTGCGTGCCTCTTCCAACTGGCCTTTTGCCTGGTAGGCCATGCCCTTATAGTAAAATGCTTCCTCTGACTGTTTCTTGGTGAGGACGTCGTCGGCCAGTACGATCACCTCGTCATTGTAGTCACCACCGATCTTTAGGTAAGCCTCGAAGATCGTGAACTGGTACCACAGAAAGCGAGAAGGCAGGCCGAGCTTGCGCGCCTCATCGAAGGCGGACACGGCGTCTTCGTAGCGTCTCAGGCCGGTCAGGCTGCTGCCCATATTGAACCAGCCAAACGGGTCGTTGCGATCCAGGCTCAGCTCCAGTTGAGCTGTTGTGAGGGCACCTGTATACATGGTCGTGTCGTCGATGTCTTCTCCGACGATAGAGCCGACAGCGGCTGCCTGGTCAGGGCGATAGACGATGATATAGCGGCGGTTGAACTGCCGCCAGTACTTATCGATCTCTTCGTAGGGGTAGAACCAGTTGGGCCGCCGGTAAGTGTCCATGGCGATGAAACCCTGATCTTCGTCAGAGAAGCCTGCCAGGGTCAGGTAGTGCGATGTCCAGCCCACAACATCAGGCTCAGGATCGTAGCCTGTCTCGATGAGAACCGGGTATCCTGCCAGGATGAACTGCTTGAGCGTATCGATATCGCCGTTGACCCGGATGAGCGTGTGATATCCCTTGGTTGCAACCAGCGCTGCGATCTCCTCAGCGCTCACGTTCGGATCCTCGGGGTTAGGTTTGAGGAAAGCAGCAGCCTCCTCCTGGGTGAATTCGACGCCCCAATAGCTCATCAGCACAGATATGGATGCCGGACCACAGTTGTTGGCCAGCTGCCTGATCCAGTCGAACCCGGTAAGAAGGTGATTCGCATGGCTGAGATCGGCAATGTTATCTCGATCCTCTGCCCGAGGGTCACCTGACGCTTGCGCATATATGGGGGTCAGAGTTGGAGTTGGCGCAGCCGCGATGGGTGTTGGCTGACGGTAGCTGCCGGATGCATCTCCACCGACACCCTGCTCTTCTTGGGGGAGAGGGGGGGAGACTGGGGTCTGCGGCGATGGCGTTCCCAGTAGAGCCATCGCCGCACCTTCATCGATAGTGTTGGGAGTAGGGATGACTTCAGACGGATCGATTTGGAAGATCATGACCTGCAGCTGCTGCGGCGCGTAGGCCATAATGTAGCGATCCGGAATAAACCACGAGACAGCCGGTAGCCAGAAACGGGCGGTGAGCAGCAGGCACAGCACAGCCATCACGCCGCCCACTATGATTGGAACAGCACCAAATTGGCTGCCCCGGCGGCGTTGGGAATAGCCCCCGATCTGGGGAAGATTGCCACCTTTTCTATTCAGAATAGGGCCGCCTGAGCGTTTGCGTCCGGAATGACTGCGCAACTCAGGCATTTGCCCTGGGTTCTTGAACCAAGCCATGACGACTACCTCATCACCTGATTGTACCGTTAAGGAATGAGAACTTGAGACGATCTAGCTTAAGCCTGCTTCATCAGACCGGAAATTCGAATCGTTGGCAAAAGCCCCCATTTCTAGATGCTATTATTCATAGCGGGTTTTTGTCATTTTTGCCAGAAACGATCCTGTTGCCGGGGGAGCAGGGGGGCGGGTGAAGATGCTATGAGATAGAAGGGGGCAGGAGTCAAGATGAGGTGGGGGGATACTTGTCTCAAGGGAATATCTCACGTACCCACTGCATGGGATCGACCTGCACGCCATCGACCCACATTTCCCAATGTAAGTGAGAGGCGGTCGATAGACCGGTGCTGCCCACCGTGCCGATCTCTTGCCCGGCAGTGACTTTGTCGCCGGGCTTGACCAGAATGGCGGCTTGATGCCAATAACCAGTGTAAACGCCGGCGCCGTGGTCGATCAGAGTGATATAGCCTCGTATATCCAGCCATCCGGTGTCTATCACGATCCCGTTGGCAGGGGCAGAGAATGGCGTGCCGGTCTTAATGGCCAGATCAGTCCCTGTGTGGAACGTGACTGTATCGTACCCTTTGTAAGTGCGCAAGGAGCCGAATGGTGATGTCAGTACGCCGGCTACCGGCAGTTTGAAAAGGCCTTCCCAATGACGTTCCGGCGTGAAACCACTCATTTTCTGCCTGATATAGTCGGCTTCTTCTTGAACTTCTTGGGAGTTGTCGAGCACTGCTGACGTCTCTTCAGAGACCCGGATTTCCTCCCGCGTATACTCGCCGTCCACAATCAGAACATCTTTGTTGTATGTCCAGATTGTTCCGCTTTCATCCTCCAGACTGATAGTCAGGGGATATAGACCAGGTGCTGTCCAGCGGTCGATGCCAAAGACAGCCTCGTGATCAGTGTCCGTGGATACAACCTGCAGATCACGTGAAAGGAAGCTTGCCTCAACGGTACCTGGGATGGTTGTGGTGAGTCTTAGCCCCCCGGTTCGTCCTTGTTCCAGTGGTAGTGGGTGCAGCACAATTGATTCCCATGGTGGTTGCGACATTGTTGCCAGGGAGGTTTCTTCATGAAACCTGATGATACTACCAGGAGCGACGATAAAGGGATTGGTAATGTGGTTGATGGTTGCCAGAGCAACTATGTTAGTGTTGGCTCTCAGCGCGACACCCCAGAAAGAATCCTCTTTGCCGAGTCTGACCGTGCCGGCAGACATGGTCGATGGAACGGCTATGATCTGGCCTGCATAGAGCTGGCTTGGGTTGACGACCCGGTTCAATCTACCCAGATTCTCCAGGGTGGTATCGTAGCACGAAGCCAGCGATGTCAATGTTTCGGCCAGTCCGACAATGATGGTTGTTTGAGTTCCTGGAATGGCTGCGCTGGTGCCCGTGATGGGAATAATCAGTCGCTGTCCTACAAAGATATCGCGTGGGTCTTTGAGAGAGTTGGCTTGTTCAATGGCCTCAATGCTTGTTCCGTAAGATGCTGCAATGCTCTCAAGGGTTTCACTATCTTGGATGATGTGAATAGTGACGGCTGGGGGTTCAGGTGTAGCCTGTGCATGGGCGGGATAGCCATAGGCGGGAAGTAGAACCAGGCTGATGATGATCCGGACGATCTGGCGAATAAGGCGGGGCTTAATCATTTTTGTTTTCGAAGCAGAGTTTAGTGCCAATCTGTACATGTTCAAGTAAGGTAGGAGAGGCTTCTAGCGTGTAGCGTGCGGCTTTGCGGGGCGCGTAGAAGGGGCGCCAGGGTTTGGCAAGGGCTTTGTCTACCACAATAAATTCATCATCCAACCAGACGGCAGCAATCGAGAAAGCCATGAAAAACATGTGAATCGTCGTTCCCACCCGGCTGGCGTGGGCTTCAACCAAAAGCAGGCCTTCGCCGGGATAGAGGCTGCGGCGGAACATCAGCCCACGCAGCTTGCACAGGAAGGACTCGCACCAGCGTACCTGATCAAGCAAGACGTCGTTGTTTTCGGTGTTGAGCAAGCGTCCTACGCGGGGCATCCCTGTAGCCTTTCCTATTTGAGTTCTCTTACTATTTCGGGGATTGTATCGCTCACGAAGTCAGCTCACAAGATCAAGGCAGGCAAAAGAAAGTGGCATCCTTTGCCTGCCTGTGCTGCATTGTTCAAGTCCTTGATATATCAGCTTGCGCTCTCGTCTGACTCGCCGAGTACCCTGTTGATGCTCTTGACGAGGTCGGCCGGGCTAAAAGGCTTTGTGATGTAATCCTGGACTTTGGCGATGTTCAAACCCAACACCTTGTCGATCTGTTGTGCCTTGGCCGTCACAACAATCACGGGCAGTGTCTTCATGTAATCATCGGCCTTCATCCGCTGATATACATCCCAACCGTCCATATCAGGCATCATCAGGTCAAGCAAGACCAGATCGGGCTTCTCACTGGCGATGAGTTCCAGGCCTTCCGGACCACGAGTGGCCCCCAGAACCTCGAAGCCGCGATTCTTCAAGATCAACTTGACAAGGTCAATCATGGCTGCATCATCTTCGATGCAGACAACTTTCCGTAGTTTCTGTGGCTGATCGCTCATAATGCCTCTGATTACTTATTTGCCATGTAGGCTTAATAAACCCAAATAATAATATCTATACCAGTATTCTACTTGTGATGAGCAGGCGTGCAAGCTGAAGCAAAAAATCACCCCAGCCATTGGGCGGCTGTCTCTGAGAGAAGGGCAAGCGTTCCAATTTTGACGGTGCACTCAGGCAGCGAGTTGAGGAACGATTGTCCATAACGTTTGCTGATGACACGCCGGTCCATGATTACAACCATACCACGGTCGGTCTTTCGCCGGATCAGGCGGCCAAATCCTTGTCTGAAACGCAAAATAGTTTCTGGTACCGCGTATTCCATGAATGGGTTGTCAAATTTCTCGCTGCGTGCTGCAAATATGGGATCGCTGGGAACGTTGAATGGCAAACGAACAATTACCAAAACACTCAGATCCGTACCTGGGATATCAACCCCTTCCCAGAACGAGCGTGTACCCATCAGCACGGCTTTTTCACTTTGGACAAATCCATCCAACATCTGCATCCGGCTGATGCCGTCGGCCTGATCGTATAGTGTAATGCCGTCTCGCGTCAAGGCCTCGTTGATGTTGCTGGCTGTTTCTCTTAGTTGAGCATAGCTGGTGAACAGCGCTAGCGTGCGACCCTGTGCAGTGCGGCTCAAGTCTAGTATTCCCTGTTCAACGGCTTGTTGATAACCGGTCTGGTTAGCCGGCTCAGGAATATCATTGACAATGTATAACAACGTATTGGACTTGTAATCAAACGGGCTGCTAAGAGCAACTTCGTCGATATGTTGGCCATTTAAGCGCCCGCGGATGTAGGCAAACGAGCCATTTGTTTGCAAGGTGGCGCTGGTCATGATGATCGTCTCTTTCTTGTTCCACAGATACTGTTCTACAAGCGGTCCAATATCCAGCGGCGCTGCGTGGAGCGAAATATGTTCACTACCGGGCTGTAGCTCTGCCCAATAGATCGTATTTGAGTCTGGGGCGCTGACAATTTCCTTAAGCCGGTTGTGAAGATCGCTGAGATGGCGTGCAGCCGCGCTGGTCCCGGCCAGTAGGTCGTCGTACTCCTCAATGTCATATTCTTCTAGCTCGTGTAGACCTTGTGCGAGGCGCGTCATGGCTTCTGCAATCGCAGACGTGAAACTGCTCAGGTTGTCCCAGTGCACCTCGACAGCTTCCCATGCCGGTTGGCGGCGCAAGGACTCGACAATCCGAATGTTCTGTGTGTACTCATTACGCACAATGCGAACATGCTCTTCGAGGAATTGGAGCAGCGTCTTGAACAACAAATCAACATGCTGCGACATGAACGATGAGGCCTGAACGACGATATTGACAAAATCCACCAGCGTGCTGTAATAGCCGGAAGGGATCGCCGGTTGTGTCCTCTGCAGCACCTCACCCAGCAGGCCTATCGAGGATGTGCCCAACTCGGCCAGCTGGCTGGCGATAGCCCGGGGATCGGTGCGGAAGCTTAACCCGTTGGTGGTGGCATCTTCTAAGTGGTGAGCTTCATCGACGATCAGGTGTTGGTACTCCGGTAAGACATGGCCCTCGGTAGCAACATCTGATAACAACAAGGCATGGTTGACAATCAGAATATGAGCTGTCTCGGCTGCCTGTCTGGCCCGGTAAAATGGGCAAGTCCCGGTCATTTGGATGGCACAGCGCTCCGGTTTGCATCCTTCGTCTTCGGCGCTAAGACGTCGCCAGAGGGCTGTCTCAATGGGGCCTCGCAGCGTAATGCCGCTTTTCTCGCCGCTCTGATCGGCAGTCTGCCAAACGAGGATCCTGGCTAGCAGATGCATCTCTTCTGGTGATGTTGGTCCATGGCGGCGCATGGCTGCTAATCTCCGTGGACATAGATAGTTACCTCTCCCTTTCAAGACAGTTGCCCGGAATGGTATTTCCAGAGCTGTCCTTAAAAGAGGAATGTCTTTGTTGAGCAGCTGCTCTTGCAGGTTGATGGTGTTGGTGCTGATCACAACACGTGTATCGTTCTGAGTAGCGAAGTAGACGGCAGGGATCAGGTAAGCCAGCGATTTGCCAACGCCGGTTGGGGCCTCGATCATGATGTGCTGCCCTTTGTTGAAAGCCTGGCTGACAGTTTTCAGCATTGAAATTTGTTGGGGGCGATGTTCGTAGTTGGGGAAGGCAGCGGCTAGTTTACCATTGACTCCAATTAATGCTGCCAGTTTATTGGTGTCGATGGTTTCTGGTGTTTGCCGTGGGTGCAGCACAGCACCGACAGGTTTGTGGTAGTGGGGAAGCGCATCGGTGACCGTTCCAACTTCTTGTTCTGCGATGTGCTCTGGAGAGGGAGATACTGTCTCGTGGGAACGCTCTCTGAGCGCTGCTTCAAAGAACAAAGCACCATCCCATGTCATTTGTTTGCCCGCACGGAAGATCTCGGCCAGGGTATCAAGTGGTAGGGTAAGAACCTGCTCCCATAGACGCAGGTAGACCTCGTAAGTCATGATTGAATCGTTCAGTGCGCGATGAGCACCCTCTGTACTGACATTGAAGATCGAAGCCAGGGAGCTCAAGGAGTAGCGGGCCACTGAAGGAAGCATTACTGAAGCTATAGGAAAGGTATCAATAACAGGATTAGTTGTCCTCAGTCCTCCTGACTGGAGGAATGCGAGATCGAAGCGGACGTTGTGTCCCAGTAGGGGATCTCTATCGATGAACTGCCGGAGCTGGGGCAGCATGTCTGAGAGCTGGGGTGCACCTTTTATATCCCCGTCTGTTAGCCCCGTTAGTTGAGTGATGGGAGGCGGAATGGGACATCCCGGATCAATTAGCGTCTGCCAAGTATCCAGTATTTCACTGCCGCGGAATTTGACTGCACCGATTTCGATAATGTGATTCTCTGATGGATCGAGACCTGTCGTTTCGATGTCCAAGGCGACGATTGTGTCGCGCATGGGGAAGCCTTTCTAAGGGGCGATTAAAGCATAAAGTCTCTTGACTGGATGGCTCGCTGTGTGTAACGACTAAGAACTCGTGCTTTAATGGTCCCAAGAATGCTAGTACTTTGCGACGGAAATCTGTATCCAGTCGAGAAGTGCACCGCAAAGTACTTTATACAGTTGGGAAGATTGCTTTAATCTGGCGACGTCAACTCTACTAGGTTGTGTTGACATTTACACAGCACACAGGTGCTCTGGATATGACTAT
>JAFGMS010000083.1 GCA_016927375.1 Anaerolineae bacterium | reverse complement strand
CCTATGCTTTCCGATTGTACGTAAGCCAGACCAAGGTGCAAATGGAGCATCTTGAAGATATTGTCGCCGAGCGCACAGAAGAGTTGCGGCGAGTCAACGAAGACCTTAAAGAATTGGATCGCATTAAGTCAATTTTTTTCTCGGTAGTCAACCATGAGATGCGCAACCCTTTGACCGCGATCCAGGGCTATGTTTACTTGATTGAAAAAGTGGGCCGTGTATCTTCCAAACAAGCTGAGATGCTGCGTGTCATTGAGTCTAACAGTCACCAGCTTTTGGGGCTGGTTAACGATATTCTTGATATTTCGCGGCTCGAAGATGGTAAGTTGAACATTTTACCTCGGGCAATGGATTTGGCCTCTGCCGTGGCCCAGGCGTTGAATGTTATCAAGCCTATGGCAGATGACAAACACATCGAACTTGCTGTAGATATTGATCCAAATTTACCGATGATTTATGGGGATGAGAAAAGAGTCATGCAGATTCTGACAAATCTGCTCAGTAACGCGGTTAAATATACACCCAATGCCGGGCATATATCTCTTGTGGGCAGGCGAAGAGAGCAAGATGAAATGGTTGAGGTTATTGTGAGCGATACCGGTATTGGTATTCCCACCGATCAATTGCCCTATATCTTCAATCGCTTTAGCCGTGTCGAGCGTGAGGCAATACAACATACGGTTGGAACTGGCCTGGGCTTGTATATCACGAAAGGGCTGATTGAAGCTCACGGGGGCCAAATCCACGTGCAGAGTGAGGAGGGGGAAGGGTCGTGTTTTATCTTTACGCTGCCCCTGGCTTCGTTGGTGGAACAGGAAACTGAAGCCGACAACGAAGCGCTAAGCTATGAAGAGGCGTGCGCGCTTTCTGAACGTTCCTGAATGTCTACACCTCGAATTTGAACCGCCACACGGCGATCAGATAGAAAACCAGAGCCATAGCCAGGATAATGCCAATCTCCGGTACGATCTGGCCAAATGTCGCATTTTCGGCCATGAGGCTGTAATAGGCCTCGATAGCGTTGCCATGGGGGGTGAGCCGTGCCAGGATGCTCATAAAACCCCCCGAGCGGGTTATAGGGGTCGGTGTGATGGCGATGCAACCGCCGATACCACCCAGGACAAAGCCCATCACCGTGCCGATATTGTCTGCTTGCTTGGCTGTTTTCGACAGCGCGGCAATCATCATTCCCATCGCTGTGGCAGCCAGCGCCACCACGAGCGTCAGCACGACCAAGCCCACGGGTGATGTGCCGAGTGGCATATCGAAAAAGATGTTGCCCACGCTCAAAAGCACGATCACTTGTAAGCAGATCAGCAGGATATAGGCCAGCATTTTCCCCGCGATGATGGCCCCGCGCGGGATCGGCCCTGCCAGTAACCGGCGGAGTGTGCCTGCTTCGCGCTCACCCAGCAAGGCTGACGAGGATGAACTGACGACGAAGAAGACAAACATGACGGTGATGCCGGGGAAGAGCAACGCAAAGTAAAGGGCGATGCCGCCCTCGATTTTTGCGCCCGCTAAGTCCTCGCTGCTGACGACAATGGTCGGATTGCGCCGCATCTCGCTCAAGCGAGTCATAATGACGCCCATATTCTGCGCCTCGATGGCGCGCATCGCCTCAGGGCCGGCCTTGTCAAACACCCCCGATTCCTCAAGGATGGTGTGGATGCCATATTGCACCTCGCCCCAGATGGTCACTTCGTCCACTACCTGGTTCATGATCCCGGTGACAATGCTGGCGCTTTCCGGCTCGACCGGGTCCACAATGACATCGATGGTTGTGGGAATATAGTCGTTGATTTGCTGCGTGAAGTCGGCGGGGATGATGATGGCGGCTGCGGCGTCGCCCCTGGCTACTTGCTGTTCGGCGTTCGCCGCCGTATCAAACGTCTCAATGTTAAGCTCCTTGATACCTTCGAGGGCTTTGGCGATCTCTTCGCCAAAAATTCCAGCATCCTGATTGACCAGGCTGACGTTTAATAAAATATCTACAGACTCCTCACGGTTCAGTTGGAGGTTGATATTACCGTAGAGTGTGCTAAAGAGCAGGGGCATAAGAAAGAGTACGGCCAGTGCGCCACGGTCTTTGGCAATCACTTGAATTTCTTTCCAGGTAACCGGTAAAATATAGGTAAGTGTGTTCATCCTTGTTCCTTTCTACACTTTCAGAACTCTGATCAGTCGAAATCGAATCGCCATACCCCGATGGCGAAGAAGAGGACGGCGAAGCCCAACAGCGCGGCTATCTCGGTCGTCACACCGGCCAGCCCTAATCCGCGAATCATCAGGTCGTTGAAGGCATGGTTCGCCCAGTAGTGCGGCACGATTTTAACCATCGGGCCGAGAAAGCTTTCCAGGAAGAACAGGGGGATGAAACTGCCGCCCAAAATGCCCATGCCCCACAAAATGAGGCTGCTCAATCCACCGATCTGATTTTCTGTGTGGGCGATGGCCGCGATGACGATGCCGAGACTGCTGGAGCAAAGGGCGACCAGCCCGGCGATGAGAGCTACGACCAGCGGAGTGTTGCCCAGCGTCATTGGAGTCAGCCCCAACAGACGCAGCCCGATGATGCCGAAGCCAAAGATGACGGTCAGTTGGATCATCCCCGTGATGAAGTTGGGCAGCATTTTGCCTGCCAGGAGCGCAGCCTTGCTCATCGGGGCTGCCAGCAGGCGGCAGAACGAGCCGATTTTTTTCTCATCGTAGATGGAGCGCGCGGTGGTCTGCGCCGTGAGGAAAACGAACATGACGGCGAAACCTGGCACAGCGAGTTGCGCGGCATCCGGCATGTTCTCACGCGCGGCCTCCTCCTGAGCGGGGATCTGTTGATTTAGCACCACCAGAGGATGAGTTCTCGAACGTTCAAACTGGCTGCGCGCCTGTGCGATGGCCCGTTCAGCCGTGAAAACCTGGAACGACTCGGGGGCATTGGCCTGCATATCGCCCATTTGCCGCAGGCTGGCGAGAATCTGACTTTCCAGAGCCATATCCTGCGCCACACCCTCGACAACCAGCCGCACAGCCTCGGTTTGTTCCGGGTTCGCATCGGGATGGTTGACGAGATGGAGTGTTATCTGCCGGTCTGCTGCGAGGTCGGCGGTGAAGTTTTCCGGGATAGTAAGCACGCGAGCAATGGCTCTTTCGTCGAGGCTTGTCTGGGCTTCTGCCTGTGTGTACAGCGCGACGCGCACGCCACCGGCGCTGTCGAGCGCGTCGCGCAGCGTCATGGCCGCTTCCTCGCCATCGAGATCGACCACCGGTAGCAGGATACGGGTATCTTCCTCATCCTGACCGATAGCGTTCAGTGCGCCGCTGAACACGACGATAAACAACAACGGCAGCAGGAAGAGCTGGATTAACGCGCCGCGATCTTTGAACAAGATGCGCAGATCTTTTAGAGCTATGTTGATCACATTCATTGTCTTTACTCTCTCAGTTTCTTCCCTGTCAGGTGCAGGAACACGCTTTCCAGGTTAGGCTCAAGGATTTCCAGGGAGGTGAGAGCGATGTCGTGTTTATTCAGATAGCCGATTACATTGATGAGGGCCTGCTGGCTGTGCTCGGCGACAATTTTGACGACGTTGCTTGCTTGCACCGCTTCGCTTTCTTTTCTCTCAACCCCTTCACCTTCAGTGGGGGGTGGGGGAGCAGGTTGGGATACCAACGAGGCCTCTTTGACCGCCGGGAGTGCCGAAAGTTGTGCCAGGAGCGCGTCATCAATCTGGGCCAGTCCCACGTGGATGACGCCGCCGCCTAGCATCGCAATGAGATTTTTGATGGTGTCGAGGGCGATGATGCGCCCCTCATCGATGATGGCGACGCGGTTGCACAGCAGCTCGACTTCTTCCATGTAGTGACTGGTGTAGATGATGCTCATGCCGCGCTCGCGGTTGAGGCGCAGTACACTCTCGAAGATGTGATTGCGGCTCTGAGGATCGACGCCGACCGTAGGCTCGTCGAGGAACAGCAACCGGGGTTGGTGCACCAGCCCCGCTGCGATGTTGACGCGGCGCTTCATCCCGCCGGAGAAGGTTTCCACCGCATCGTCGGCGCGTTGCGTCAGCGTGACCACGCGCAGCACATCCTCCACACGCTCTTTTAGGGCCTTGCCGCGCAATCCGTAAATGCTGCCGAAGAAGTTCAGATTCGCCCGCGCGCTGAGAGTGGGATAGAGAGCCAGGTCTTGAGGCACCAAACCGTTGATTTTCTTAACTTGATCCGGGTTTTCGCTGATGTCGTACCCTCCGATCCGCGCTGAGCCTGAGGTGGGGGGAAGGATGCCCGTCAGCATCGAAATCACAGTGGTCTTGCCGGCGCCATTGGGGCCAAGCAGGCCGAAGACCTCTCCTTCCTCGACGGAGAAGCTGACGCCTTTGACCGCTTCAAAGTCACCGAATTTTTTGACGAGATTGTCGACTTCTAAAATTGTGGACATTGGATTACTCCTTATCTTTATACGAATAATGGGCAAGGTTCAGAAACCTTGCTTTTGCGATTGACACTTCTACGCTTAACAAAGCCCAAAGTGTCAAGGTAGTCTGAACCATCCCGAATAATGACTT